>JAIETO010000226.1 GCA_019745005.1 Burkholderiaceae bacterium | reverse complement strand
TTGCGGCAATGAAAATGCTTTTCGTAAAGGCTTTTGGCTGCTTAATTTTCGAAAACTATTGAGAAGGTGAATGAAATGATCAAAGTGGGCATTGTTGGCGGAACTGGCTATACGGGTGTAGAACTATTACGCATACTCTCGACCCACCCCCACGTGCAATTGACGGCCATCACCTCTCGCAAGGAAGACGGCTTGCCAGTTGCGGATATGTATCCTTCCTTACGGGGCAAAGTTGGGCTTGCTTTTTCCTCCCCCGATAAAGCCGATCTCACTGCATGCGATGTGGTTTTTTTTGCTACACCACATGGCGTCGCTATGGCGCAGGCACCTGCTTTGCTTGCTGCTGGGACCAAAGTTATTGATCTCGCGGCAGATTTTCGCTTGCAAGACGTGGCTCAGTTCGAAAAATGGTACGGCATTCCGCATACATGTACGGACATCCTGCAGGAAGCCGTATATGGCTTACCTGAACTGAATCGTGCAGCTATCAAAGCGGCACGCGTAATTGGCAACCCAGGTTGCTACCCAACCACCATGCAGTTAGGCTTTGCGCCGCTATTGCGTGCGGGCATTGTGGATGCGGGAAATTTGATTGCAGACTGTAAATCTGGCGTTTCAGGCGCTGGACGCAAGGCAGAAATTGGGCTTTTGTTTTCAGAGACGAGCGATAGTTTTAAAGCCTACGGCGTTTCTGGGCATCGTCATACGCCAGAAACTGTGGCGCAGTTACAAATGCTTACGTCTCAAAAAATCGGTTTGTTGTTTACTCCTCATCTCGTGCCAATGATACGCGGCATGCATGCGACTTTATATGCACGTCTTACACAAGATGTAACAAATGAGCAATTGCAAGCAATGTTTGAAGCAGCGTATAAAGATGAGCCATTTGTTGATGTGATGCCGTTTGCGTCGCATCCAGAAACTCGCTCCACGCGTGGCTCAAATATGCTGAGATTGGCGCTACATCGCCCGGATAATGGCAATACCGTCGTGATTTTGGTGGTGCAAGATAATCTGGTAAAGGGCGCCTCTGGACAAGCGGTGCAGTGTATGAATTTGATGTTTGGTTTAGAAGAAACCACTGGTTTGACCCATGTGCCAGTGATGCCGTAATGCCGAAGTAAGTAGTGTGAGATTTTTTAGTTAGGAAGTGATGGCAAGTTCTTTTTTTAGACGCAAACGTCTGGTTGCAGCAAAGATGACGATTAACCAAGCGCAGCCTTGGTATGTGAAGCTTGTGGTGGTAATCATTGTGTTGGGCTTAGCTGGTGCTGTTGCGGCCTGGACTTACGATTTGGGGCGTAATTTTGCGTTCGGCCCGCGTATTCATCCCGAACAATTAGATGAGCTAAAAGAGCAAATCGCCAAACTTACGGCAGAGCGGGACAAGTTACTGGCCACAGCGAACACCATCGAGAGCCAACAAAACATCAATAAAACGGTGCAGAAAGAGCTCACAGATCAAGTGAAAATCTTGACGACGGAGAACATGAAGTTAAAGGATGATTTGGCTTTTTTCGAGACGATCGTCCCGACCACAAAAGCGGCTGAGGGCATCAGTGTACAAGGCATGAAAGCCGAAATGGTCGCTCCAAACCAGTTAAGTTATCGCATTTTGGTGATGCAGGGCGGCAAGGCAATCCGTGACTTTGCGGGTGAAATGCAGATCACCTTGACGCTAGTTCAAGCGGGTAAACCTGCTATGATGTTTTTCCCCGACCCAAAGCTAGGCGATGCTGGTCGATTAAAATTAACGTTTAAACATTATCAGCGACTTGAAGGACTCATCAGTATTCCCGAAGGTGCTGTCGTCAAGGCTGTACAAGCGAAAGTGCTCGATCATGGTCAGCAGCGCGCTCAACAGTCAATCAGCCTATGAAAATAGGCAATGTTGTTAACTATAAGAGTGAGGAGTACACATGTTCAACCGCAAAGACAAACATACGATAGATAGCTTAATTGGCGTTTCCACCACCATCGAGGGGGATCTGCATTTTAAAGGCGGCCTGCGCATTGATGGTCAGGTGAAAGGCAATGTCATCGCTGATCCAAACTCCTCCAGTATGTTGGTGATTTCTGAACAAGCAAAGATCGATGGTGAAGTCCGTGCCAGCCATATTGTTGTCAATGGTGAAATCAACGGTCCCGTTTTTTCATCTGAATTATTAGAAATTCAACCAAAAGCGCGCATTTCTGGCGACGTTCACTACAAAGCGCTAGAAATGATGAACGGCGCCTTAGTCGCCGGTAAGCTCGGGCACGAGCAATTGGCGGAGCCTGTCTTGAAATTGGCGGCGTCCAACTGAGAAAATCAGGCTGGTCTATAATGAGCATCTAATTGATTTGTAGGAGCAAGAAATGAATGCCATCGCCGAAATGCCCGCACCGATTATTTTTACCGACAGCGCTGCGTCAAAAGTTGCGCAGTTGATCGATGAAGAAGGCAACCCAGAGTTGAAATTACGCGTCTTTGTTCAAGGCGGCGGATGTTCAGGTTTTCAGTATGGTTTCACGTTTGATGAAGTCACCAATGAAGACGACACTGTCATGAATAAAAATGGCGTGCAATTGTTGATCGACGCAATGAGCTACCAATATTTGGTCGGCGCTGAGATTGACTACAAGGACGACCTTGAAGGCGCACAGTTCGTGATTAAAAACCCGAACGCCCAATCGACTTGTGGTTGCGGTTCCTCGTTCTCTGCCTAAGATTTCTGGTGCAAGATAAAAGGACGCTGCGGCGTCCTTTTTTTACGCCTGTGAAAAGTGTTATACCTTTTTATTTGCAAATGTGAGCATAAACTTGGTTACACTGGTAAGAAATACAGGGGGCGAGATGGAACAAAGCAACGCTATCATTTTGCATCAACAAAGACAAAAGGCCGTGGTGTCGGCATTGCGCGCCGTGTTGCCTAGCCACTGCGTTTTATTTCAAGAAGAAGATACGCGCCCCTACGAATGCGATGGTTTAGCCGCCTACCGGCAATTACCGATGGTCGTTGCGTTGCCTGAAAACGAACAACAAATCATCGCCGCCATTAAAGTTTGCAAGGAACTCAAAGTGCCCATCGTGCCCCGGGGCGCTGGCACGGGCTTATCAGGTGGTGCGATGCCGATTGTCGATGGCGTTGTGCTCTCTACCGCCAAGCTCAACAAAATTATCAATATCGATGCCAATGCCAGAACGGCCGTGGTACAACCCGGCGTGCGTAACCTCGCAATTTCCGATGCTGTCAGCGCTTATGGTTTGTATTACGCGCCCGATCCCTCGTCGCAAATCGCCTGCACCATAGGCGGCAATGTTGCAGAAAACTCTGGCGGGGTACATTGCTTGAAATATGGCTTAACAGTTCACAATGTCTTGCGTGTGCGTGCAATTAGCATTGATGGCGAGATTATGGAGCTGGGCAGCGGCGCACTCGATGCACCTGGTTTCGATTTACTCGCGGTGTTCATCGGATCAGAAGGCATGTTGGGCATCGTGACGGAAGTCACCGTCAAATTGGTGCCCAAGCCGCAAGCAGCGCGCGTCATCATGGCGTCGTTTGATGATGTCGTGAAGGGCGGTGATGCGGTTGCTAAAGTGATTGCCGCTGGCATCATTCCCGCAGGCTTAGAGATGATGGATAAAACCTCGTCGCGCATGGTGGAGCCGTTTGTCAAAGCAGGCTATGACCTCGATGCAGAGGCAATTCTGCTGTGTGAATCGGACGGCACAACCGAGGAAGTTGAAGAAGAAATTGCCCGCATGAGTGCTGTTTTGCAGACCGCTGGTGCCACTGCAATCGCCGTGTCGCAAAGTGAGGCGGAGCGTCTTAAGTTTTGGTCCGGGCGTAAAAACGCTTTTCCCGCTGCGGGGCGTATTTCGCCTGATTACTACTGCATGGATGGCACCATTCCGCGCAAGAACTTAGCCCAAGTCTTAATCGGCATTAGCCAAATGGAAGCAAAATATGGCCTGCGCTGCGCGAACGTATTTCACGCTGGTGACGGTAACTTACATCCCTTAATTTTATTCGACGCGAATACGCCGGGAGAATTTCATCAAGCAGAAGCCTTTGGTGCCGAAATTTTAGAACTGTGTGTGGAAGTGGGCGGCACCATTACGGGCGAGCACGGCGTCGGCATAGAAAAAATTAATTCCATGTGCGTGCAGTTTTCCGAACAAGAGTTGGCCGCCTTCATGGGCGTAAAACGGGCGTTTGATCCGCTCAGTTTATTCAACCCCGACAAAGCCATCCCGACTTTGCGCCGTTGCGCCGAGTATGGCCGCATGCATGTCAAAAAAGGGCAATTGAGTTTCCCAGATTTACCGCGTTTTTAAATTCGGCACGCTATATTTCATGAGCCTTACAAGGCAAAAATGGCTGGAAAGCCTTATGCACCAAGCGCAACACTAATTTGATTATGAACCAAGACTACGCGCAACAAATACAAGAGTTCAGCCAGCGCATACGCCGCGCAGCCGCGCAACAGCAAGCCTTGTGCATACAAGGTGGTGGTAGCAAAACTTGGTATGGCAGAACCTCGCAAGGCGAGCGTTTAGATACGCGCGCCTATGCTGGCATCGTCGCTTACGAACCTACCGAGTTAGTGATTACGGCCCGCTGCGGCACGCCTTTGGTCGAGATTGAAGCGGCGTTGGCGCAAGAAAATCAAATGCTGGCGTTTGAACCTCCGCACTTCGGGCCGCATGCCACCGTGGGCGGCATGGTCGCTGCTGGTTTATCGGGGCCGCGCCGTGCTACCGCAGGCGCTGTCCGTGATTTTGTACTCGGCGCGGTGTTGATGGATGGCCGTGGCGAAGTCCTGCATTTTGGTGGGCAAGTGATGAAGAATGTCGCGGGTTATGACGTCTCTCGTTTGCTGGCGGGCTCTATGGGGTGTTTGGGCTTGCTGCTCGAAGTCTCCCTCAAAGTCTTGCCCAAACCTTTTGCGGAAACAACACTCGCCTTTGCCATGTCGGAGGCGGATGCAATTCGCTGTTTAAATCAGTGGGGCGGGCAAAACTTACCCATTTCAGCTAGTGCGTGGCATGTCGGGCGTTTGTTTCTGCGGCTGTCTGGCGCGCAAGCAGCCGTGCAAGCGGCGAAACAAAAATTGGGTGGCGAAGAGATGACCAACGCCGAGGACATTTGGCGCTCCTTGCGGGAGCAGACGCATGACTTTTTTACCCACGATGGTGAACATGCGCTGTGGCGTTTATCGCTTCCCTCAAGCACGCCCGCATTATGCTTGAACGGGAAAACTCTATTGGAATGGGGCGGCGCGCAGCGTTGGCTTTACAGCGCCGAGCCGGGGCAAAAAATTCGCGCTATGGTGCAGCAAGCAGGCGGTCACGTAACGCAGTTTCGTGGCGGCGATCAATCTCAGGAGGTCTTCACACCATTGTCTGCGCCCTTACTCAGAATTCACCGTCAACTCAAAGACAGCTTTGATCCCGCCACTATTTTTAATCCTGGTCGCATGTATGCCAATTTGTAGAAAAAATTATGCAAACTAATTTGGCAGATTTTTTAAAAGACACGCCTGAGGGACAAGAGGCAGACGCCATTTTGCGCAGTTGTGTGCACTGCGGTTTCTGCACCGCCACTTGCCCAACTTACCAACTGTTAGGCGATGAGCTGGACGGTCCACGTGGCCGTATTTACCTCATCAAACAAGTTTTGGAAGGCAAACCTGCCACGCAAAAAACTCAGCAACATCTTGACCGTTGCCTTACCTGTCGTAATTGTGAAAGTACCTGCCCATCTGGTGTGAAGTATGGCCGTCTGCTAGACATTGGTCGTCATGTGGTAGATGGCCAAGTGGGCCGTTCAATGGCGCAACGCTTCACGCGCAGCTTGCTCAAGCAAGTGTTGCCCCGTCCAGCAATCTTTAGCCCAGCCATGAAATTAGGGCAAGCATTGCGCCCTATGCTACCCGCAGCACTGCAAGAAAAGATCCCCAAGCCGCAGCCAAGTGGCATGTGGCCGACTACTGAGCACGCGCGCAAAATGTTAGTGCTCGAAGGCTGCGTGCAGCCAAGTATGGCACCGAATATCAATGCGGCCACGGCACGGGTTTTAGACCGCTGTGGCGTGCAATTGCTGCGCGCAAGCAATGCGGGTTGTTGCGGTGCTTTGCGCTTTCATTTAAGTGATGAAGAGACTGCCTTAACAGACATGCGACGCAATATCGATGCGTGGTGGCCGTTTATCGAGCAAGGTATCGAAGCGATCGTGATGACGGCATCCGGCTGCGGTGTGATGGTGAAAGACTACGCGCACCTATTACGCAACGACGCGCAATACGCGGAAAAGGCCCAACGCATTAGCGCACTGACAAAAGACTTGAGCGAAATTTTGCCGCAATTTGAAGCGACTTTACTGCCGCTCTTGCAAGGAAAAATGCAGCAGCGAATTGCGTGGCACCCGCCATGCACTTTGCAGCATGGGCAGCAGATTCGAGGCAAGGTAGAAGGGCTGCTGCGCGCCCTAGGCGTCGATGTCAAGCTTTGTGCGGACAGCCATTTGTGCTGTGGTTCAGCGGGCACCTATTCTGTTTTGCAACCCGAGTTGTCGCAACAATTACGCGCCAATAAACTGCGCAATCTCGAAGCACTCGAGCCTGAAGCGATTTTGTCCGCCAATATCGGCTGCCTAACCCATCTACAGGCAGGCACCACGACGCCAGTACAGCATTGGATAGAATTGATTGATCGTCATTTGGTGTGAGTCAAGCACAAAAAAATGCGGCGAAAAACGTTTAAGGTTTTTCGCCGCTTTTTTTACAAGTACGATTTTTTATTGCGCTGTTGATTTTTTCTGTGCCTCTTTCGTAAAGCATGCTTTACCTCTGTGTTGAGAGGTTTTTTTCTTAGGCACCACCCTAGCCCAAATTTGTTTTGAACCAAGCCAAACAACGCTGCCAGCCATCCTTGGCATCTACTTCGTTATAACTTGGCCGGTAGTCAGCATGAAAGCCATGCGGTGAATTGGGGTACACCATAAATTCTGATTTACTCGTGCCCTTGGCTAATTCGACCTTCATCTGCTCAATCGAATCCAAAGGTATGCCCGTGTCTTTCGCGCCGTACAAACCCAATACGGGCACTTTCAAACCTGCCGCAATCTGCACCGGATGGTTTGGTTTCAGTGCGTTTTGTTCACCGCGCAAGCCGCCATACCAAGCCACACCCGCTTTCACTTTTGGGTTGTGTGCCGCGTACATCCACGTGATGCGCCCACCCCAGCAAAAGCCTGTAATTGCCAGTTTGTCCGTATTGCCGCCATTCGCTTTTGCCCACGCGACCACGGCATCAATGTCTTTCATGACTTGCTCGTCGGGCACTTTAGAAATAACTTCTTTGATCAATTCGCTGATATTGGTGAATTTTCCCGCATCACCTTGGCGTACAAAATAATCGGCGGCCAAAGCCATGTAACCTTGCTTGGCAAAGCGTCGCGCCACATCCGCGATGTGCTCATGTACACCAAAAATTTCAGAAATCACCAGCACCACGGGCAAATTTGTTTTGCCTTCGGGTTGTGCGCGATACATGGGCACCTGTTGTCCATCAATATTCAGCATGACCACGCCAGCCGTTAAGCCCTGCGTGTCCGTCGTCACTATCGTTTGCGCGCAAACGGGCAGGGCGGCCGCAGCAAAGCCCACGCCAACGGCGGTTTGAATAAAGTTACGTCGAGAATTATCTTCATCAAATGCAGGTTTGCCGATCAAACTTTTAAAGTCTTGTTCTTGGTGCATAAACGTCTCCGGTTGGTTGAAACAAAGGGCGAGATAAGATAAATGCGTATGTTTTAGGGTTGCGGCTTTAAATAAAATGCATCGGGTAACTGCGCGATGGCGGTCGTCTCTTTCACGTCGCCGCGGAGGTTCGCAAGGATGATTTTGAGGTCAGGCCCGCCCAATTCCAAAACCACTTGGCGGCACGCACCGCAAGGTGCAATCGCTTCGTCGGTATCACCAACGACAGCCAGACTAGAAAAATCACCCGGCCGATATCCGCGCGCAATAGCACTAAAAAACGCCGTACGTTCCGCGCAATTACACAGGCCGTAAGAGGCGTTTTCCACATTGCAGCCATGGAAAATCGTGCCGTCATTAGTCAACAAAGCGGCACCCACTTTGAACTTGGAGTAAGGCGCATACGCCGCTTGGCGCGCTTGTTTGGCGGCATCAATTAATAGCTGTGAGTTCATGGTCAATTGCCTTCGTGAATATGTAAATTGCCATTATCCTAGAAACGGCGGTTGGACAGGTTCGAGTGTGCGTTTTTCTGGCTTTCTGGCAAGGCGCGACGACGACGCAACCTTCATGTTGCTAGGAGGAACAACGCAGTCCAGAGAGCCAGAAAAATGGGCAATCGAGCCTGTAGCGCTCTCACCAAACCTGTGATTAACATCAATCACAAATGACTTCGATAAAATAAGATGCATATAAAAGTTTAAAGCGGTCAACTGCCGTTTCTAGGATTATGTATCAAACCGCGCTCTGGTACTGATGCACACCATCAAAATCAGCTTTGCTTCGTTCGGCGCTTAGATTGATAAGAGCGTTCGAGAGTGACGCGGAATATTCATCAAATCTTTACATACTCATATCCAGTAATATTACGGTTCGCTTTATTAGTAAGCGGAATATGTCCAATTAAATTTAGAATTGGTGGAGTATATGTTTTTCTGCAGAAATAACGTGTTGAAAAATTGATTGCTTGCATCAACTTCGACTAAAAAGAGCGGCCTTAATCCACAATAAACAGCTTCGCGCCAATAGACGTTGATGACCGATGTGGTTCCGCATTATCGGCAACTTGGTAACTCATTCCGGCTGTCAGCGTAAACAAGCGGCCATCCTCCAACTCGGTGACCAGTTCGCCTTCCATGCACAAAAGAATGTGACCTTTCACGCACCAATGATCGGCAAGATAGCCGGGTGTGTACTCAACAAAACGCACGCGGATAGTGCCGAAATTTTGTGTTCGCCAATACGCCATGCCAGTTTCGCCCTTATGTTCGGTGCGTTCAATATTTGACCAATCAGTCGTACCAAAAGGGATATGGGATATTTGCATGGCGAACCTTCAAGTGTTTGCCGCGTCGCGCGACATGAAAGAAAATAATGAACGAAATTGTGCGAAGCGCTACGACGCCAGAATAGCCCAACGTTCGTGATCGCGCCAACGTCCGCCGATTTTTAAGTAGCGCGGTGAATAACCTTCGAGCGAGAATCCGCAGGCTTGCACTAAACGAATCGAGCGTAAATTGTCGGGTTGAATATTCGCCTCAAGTCGGTGCAGCTTCATGTTTTTAAACGCATGCCGCACGACGGCAGTTAAACCCTCGCGCATGATGCCTCGCCCTTCATGCCCCGCGAAAACGTAGTAAGCAAGATAGGCACTCCTAAATGCACCGAGAACGGTATTTGTTACGTTAACCATACCGACGATCTGATAAAGTTTTACTTGATGCGGGGGTTATGCCGCTATTTGCTTGCTAATCAATTGGGAAATACAACGCAGCGTTATGAATCAAACACATCTCGCCTTTTCATTGAGGGTTACTGGTTTGGCGAGATTCCAAAAAATTTTACGACTAAGCTGCCAGCAAGCACCCCTATCAATGCCAACGGAAAACTAACAATCGAAGCAATGATGATCTCGAAAGGCCAAAGATTGTGCGAAGTACCATCGCGAATCACATCAACAAAAATTCGCGCAACGACTGCGCCAACCATCGACGCACCGATTAACCACGTTATCTTTCTAAATTTGTGATGAGTCCGAACTCGAAGCAGTATGCAAGCAATGAAAGGGACGATTAAGAGGGGAGTGATTAATGCGTCGGGCAGATTGAGCTTGTTATACGGCATTAACCAATAGGGAATGCCGACGGAGAAGAACGTCAAGCAAGCGTAAAATTTCATCGACAAATGCTGATTTGAATTCATACTTCCCTCTAGTTTGAAAGTCACCGCCTCACGTTTTTTTTGCACCCAGATTTTCCATCAAGCGCGCTTGCAGGGCTATTTGTACGCATCGTGAGCTTAAGTCCCACAATGCAGCACAAGACCACCTTTTAGAAGCACTTGCTGCACTTTAGAAAATCCGGCATTCATTAGTGCCGCATGTTGTTCATCCACCGTCATATACAACTGGTCATTTTTCATACCGCCTTCGCCAACAAAATGGTCGCAAACCAGATACAAGCCACCCGCTTTCAGCAATGATTTTGCTTGTTGGTGAAGTGCTGTTGCATAACGCTTATGGCGTAATTCATGCACCGCTTGGTTGGTCACGATGCAGTCAAATTGCCCGAGGCCATTCGTCCATTCCGGTTCACGAAAACTGCGTTCGACAAACTCCACGCGTGTCGCCAAATCGCCAAGTCTTTTGGCGGCAAGTTCATGCATTGCGGCGGAAAAATCAAGCGCGACATAATCGACCATTGGAAACGCACCAAGCAAATGCTCAGCCAAAAAGCCAGGTCCAGAACCCAGCTCTAAAATGCGCTGAACGGGACAGTTAGAGGTACGAATTGCCGCAGCAAACGCCGCAAAAAACTCGCTACGCCATGGGCGTTTTGCCATCGCCGTTTCTTCCCACTCGCGCGCGTCGCTCATCAAGCGCAGATCGATGGGGCTGGGGATATCGTTGAGCATGATTGATTCTTTCGATGTATTGTGGGAAACAGAAACGTAGGGCGGGTGAAACCCGCGAACGAAGCTAAAAATGCTTAGTTTAATCCGTGACAGATCTCTTCAATCTCTATCGTATGGAAGTTCGATTTTTGACGCCTCGATATTGCTCCACTCAAAAGAGTAAACCCCTTCTTGCAATAAGCGATGAAACGAGGACCAAGGCCAATCTTTGACGGCTTTTGTTAAACCATGTTTGACCGGATTAAAGTGCAAGTAATTCATATGCATTTCGAAATCGTGTTCATCGCGAATCAAATGTTCCCAGAATCGATGCTGCCAAATCGTGCCCTGATGTTTTTTCGTTCGACGCGCCGTTTGAAAATCTTGCCGAAAATATCTAGTACCAATTGCGACTGTAACTTCACGTTTGATTAAACGCCACCGGGTGGAAAAATCAGCGTCACCTTCAGGTAAAGTCCAGATGCAATGTAAATGATCTGGGAGTAAGACCCAGCCATCGATATTGAAGGGGTGCGTTTGTCGTACCTTGAGAATTGCTGTTCGTAACGCAGCTCGCACATCTTCATTCGTCAAAATTGGTTGCCGACGTTCCGTCACCACGGTAAAGAAATACGTGGCTCCTTTAATGTTCGCGCGACGGTAATTGGACAAAGCTTTGTGGGAGAAAAAATCGAAAACGTAAGGCTAGCACGAATGGTATTTGATGGGAACACGGAACAAAGTAGGGCGGGTGCAACCCGCGCCGAAAGCAACCTGAAATTCAATTTAAGACGTTATTGTCGAAAAACATTAAGAGCAACAAAGTCGTGGGATTGGGGAAACAGCGCGGGTTGCACCCGCCCTACTTTACTGAGCCTAACTAACTGTGCGGATATCTCCTTACTTTGCTTCGATAACTTGACCTATGCGCAGAAGATTTCCATCTTGATCAATGATCGCAAATTCGCGCAAACCCCATGGCTTGTCTTCTAAAGAGTCCATTCTTGGAATACCGTGGTTTGGCAATCCGATGCGCAGACAATCCTTATAAAAGGACTCCACATCGGCCACTCGAATGTAACAGCCCGCCCACGACTCTTCGGGCACGAGGTCTTTATGCGAAAAGAAGTGAAGTTCGATTTCACGACGGGTCAGAATCGCATAGTTCTGATCGAATTCGTGCGCGTCGCCATCGAATCCAAGTGATTTATAAAAGAGGATAGTCGCTGGAATCGAGCGGCTTGGTAGGATGGGAATGGCGAGATCGGGAGGTTGTTGCATGGGAGGTCGTTTTCAGTATTTAGGTAGGGCGGGTGAGACCCGCAAACAATTTTATTAGTAAAGTAGGGCGGGTGCAACCCGCGCAGAAAACGAAAATCAGGTTCAGAACAGCGAAACCTTCGAATTGGAAAACAGCGCGGGTTGCACCCGTCCTACTTGCCTGTAACTTCGCGTTTGATTAAACGCCACCGGGTTGAAAAATCCGCATCACCTTCAGGTAACGTCCAGATGCAATGTAAATGATCAGGTAATAAAGTCCAGCCATCAATTTTGAAAGGATGTGTTTGTCGTACCTTGACAATTGCCGCACGTAGCGCCGTTCGTACATCTTCATTCATCAAAATTGGCTGTCGACATTCTGTCACGACCGTAAAGAAATACGTGGCTCCTTTGGCCTTAGTGCGCCGATAGTTAGACATGGAAATGCCCATAGAAAAGCCGAAAGCAACAGGCTAGCACGAAAAAAACTAGATAAGAATATGAAGAGGTAGGGCGGGTGCAACCCGCGCTGCAAGCAACGTGAAAGTGCATGTCGCCACAGTAAAGCCTAAAATCAGGTTCAGAACAGCGAAACCTTAGAATTGGAAAACAGCGCGGGTTGCACCCGCCCTACTAGCCGTTTTTGATTACCAAGGTAATCCGCTACTTACTGTATTCATCCTTTACTTTCGTCACCCACGCCCCTCCTTAACCTTCTCCACCCGCCGTTGCAACACAAATATCGGCTGCGCCCATTCCATGTCTTTCTTTTTCTTGCTGGTGATGAGAGTGAGTTCTGATGGGTCGTAGACGTCGGTGTTGTGGGTTAAGGGTGTGGTCATTAGATATTGTGCGTCGGTGTTCTTTAGGAACTCGCCGACTAATTGAATGTTGCGAATATCTAAGTGGGCGAAGGGTTCGTCGATGAAGACGAAGCCGCCTGAGCCGTCTTCTGACTTCAATAGGCCGATTAATAGAATCAGCGATTTCATCACTTGTTGGCCGCCAGAGGCTTCGCCGTCGTTCATGCCGATGGAGCTTTTGCCATCGAATTTGAAGCGCACATGCAGACCCGCTTGGGCGAGTTGAATGTCGTCGTTTTCTAGTTTGACAGGGTCGGTGTGGACTTCAATGCCTGCCAGTTCGCCTAGTTGTTTGATATTGCGGCTGTAGGATTTAATCGTGTAGCGCAACCTATCCATATAGGCGGCGCGGGCGTTGACGGTGGCTTCAACAGCGCGGTTGTTTTGATAGCGGCGTTCGTCGGTTTCCGCTTGGCGACCTTGTAGCAGAGCATTCAGGCGCACGTGTTGGTCGACCACCGTGCGGTCGGTTTCCCAATCGTCGCGTTCGAGTTGGTTGCTTAAGCTGCGCAAGCGCAACTCGACTTGGTGCACGTTCTCATGTTCTTCTACTAGCGCATGCCTGTGGCTCGTGCGCTTCCAGTTGGCGGGCAAATTCGACCAAGTAGTGCGCATGGCTTTTAAATGTTCGAACTGCGCGCGGCGCTCATCAGCATGGCGCTTTTCGGCACTGCGAATTTGCGCTTCCGCGTCAGCGATGTTGGCCTTTGCCTGCTCCCATTTGAGATGCGCAATAGAGCGGTGTTCGGTGGCTGCCTTTAACAGCGGTGCCAGTTCGCCCAAGCGGCTACCTACCACGATGCGTTGTTGCTTCAGTGGTTGCGTGTGATGGCTGGCTTCTTCAAATTCGGCGTGGCGTGCACTCAATTCTTTTGCCGCATCAACTCCCGCCAAGCGTGCTTTGTAGGCACTGATTTCGCCCGCTAATTTGCTAATAGCGATGGTAAGTTGGTCTTCTTGCGATTGCAGACGGGGCAAGGATTTTTCTAAGGCTTCTAAACGCTGCGTGCGGCCTGCATTGCCGAAGCGGTAGCGCGACACTTCTACAAAAAGCGAACGCCCGCCCCGTCGTTCGAAATGGTAAGCCTCAGGCGTAATCCATTCCTGCGCCCCTTTGCTTCCCTTACCGTCATTACCCGATTTCAAACCTGCATCAATCGAATCAACCATGCTGATGCGTTGCAATTGATCGATCAACCATGCAGGCGCGGGTGCGCTGAATTTGACGACGGCTAATAGGCTGTCGCTGTTGATGATGGGCGCGTTGACACGGTCGGCAACCAGAAAGTGGTTGTAGCGCTGCTTCTCGGCGATGCGGTAGGCGGCGCTTGCGTCGCTGGGTTTTTCTAGCAAGATGACCGAGGTGTAACTGCGCAGCACACCTTCTACGGCGCCTTGCCATTTGGCGTCCGTTACTTCGATAATGTCCGGCAGCATGCTGTGGGCAATTTGCGCGTCATTCAAAGCACGGCGCATTTGGCGCACATTGTCTGGGTCGGGCAGGGCGCTTTTGCTTTGCAATGCGGCGATGGTTTCCAACTCGGCCGTAATGCGCATGGAGAGGGCGTCGCGCGCCTGCTTTTGACGTGAAAGTTCGGCTTCTTTCTTTTCTAAATCGTCTGCAACGTTGGCGATGTCGGCGTCGGCCTCTGCTGCTAATTTCTGTAAGCGGGCTTTTTGCTCTAACAAACTTTCTTGCGGTTTGAGTTTGGCGTTGATGTGGGCAAGCTTTTCACGCAAGCTGCTTTCTTCCGATTCAAGCGCCGCTTCTGCTTGCTGCGCGGCGCTCAGCGCTTGCGCTTGCTGCGCTAATTGTTGGCGGCGCTCAGATAAGCCTTCATCTTGGGTTTTCAAAAAACGCTTGCTGCCACGCAGTGCTTGGCTGGTGGTCGCCGCCTGTTCTAGCGCTTGATGGTATTGCAGCGTGGGCAAAATTTCTTCCTGCAAATCACGCTTTTCTTTGTGCAAGCTTTCCCATTGATGGTAATTCGCTACGCGCAAACGCAAACCTTCCAAGTTGGTTTTTGCGCCTTCTAATTCGGTTTCAAAACGCTGCAACTCGGTTTCTGTATCGCGTTGATGGCGCTTCGCGTCGTCGTAGGCATCGAGCACTTCTTTGTCGCCGAACACCTGAAACACCAAGTCTAATAATTGGCGGGGGGCGTATTCGCAGAGCTTGTCGGTTTCACCCTGTTCCAAGGCGAGTACCTTACCCATGGCGCTCGATAAACCAGCGTGCGATAAGCGTTTGCGGTAGGTTTCTACGCCCAACCAATCATTGGCTTCTTGAATGTCTTCGATTTCTACTTTGCCGCTGCGCATTAAATATTGGCGCTTCCAATCACCACCATTTTTTTGAATTTGGCAGAACAAGGTCACTTCATCCTCATACATGCCGGACATACGAAATGGCCGATTCGAAATTTGCGGGCCGACTGCTGCGTTATCAACCACAGCGCGTATCCATGCGGTTTGCTGGCCAGAATGCCGCGCATAGTGTTTATACGAGCGCCCCATCGAGCATTCAAGCCCAAACAGCGTGCGCAGGGCATCAAGCAAGGTAGTTTTGCCGGAACCATTTTGCCCAGCGATGGTGATAATTTTGGCGTCCAGCGGAATATTCTTAATGCGTTGCCAGTAATCCCAATGGACTAATTCGAGTGATTTGATGTGAAACATAATTTTTATTCTTCTGTGCTAATGACGTTGTTGGCGTTGTTGATGTTACTAATGGCGTCGTCGGTTTGTTCTTCATCGCCGCTGATGACGTTCTTGTTTGCGGGTGCGGGGATTTGGAAAATATCTGACAAGGCACCATTGATAATGCGGTCTTTCAGTGTGTCGGTATCCATCATCAAATCGAGCAGCGGGCCTTCGAGCACGAGATCACCTTTGCGTTCAACAAAACCCAGCCGCGCAAGTTGGCCTAGATTCATGTCCATGCGGGTTTTTTTGCCGAGCTTGTCGCCAAAGTCAGCTAACAAAGCGCGATAAGAAATGCCAATGGAGGTGTCTTCGGCGCGTGGCAAAGGTTTGTCTTTGCCAAACATATCGTTCTGATTTTCTTCCGCTAATTGATGCGCTTCTTGGCGTTCGCGTTTGGGTAAAATAATCAGCGACCACAACACCACCAGCAGCGCAACGCCGTCGCGTGCCAAGCCAAAATTATTGTTTTGCCAGACTTCTTTGGTGCCAAAGACTTTTGATTCGCTGTCGCGCGTGAGTGCCAGCGTGACGTAATCGGCGTACACATTGTCGATAAATTTCATGCCACAGGCTTTGAGGCGCGTATCCACTTCGGACCGAAAAATTTCATCGGCTAAGGCGCGTTTTACTAATTTATCTTCACGCTTTAAGGTTTGATGCGCGAGCAAACGCGCGATAAGGTGTTGTGCGTCTTCAGTCATGATGTTGACCTTGGTTTTCTGGAGAGTGAATGGTTGTTGCCGCTGCCACTGCCGCTGCTTGGGTGTGGCGCGCGGATGATGTTGCCGTCGCGTTTGGCAACGAGGCTGCAGACAAATGCGCAACCGACATGGCAGCAACTTGCGGGTCAGATAAGCGCTGCATTTTGTCTTTGGAAGAAAATTGCAAAGGCAAACGGGCCAGTGCAGCGGTTGCGCCTTTTAAGGCCGATTCATTACTATCGCCCAGCAAAGGCAGTAAGGAGGCACGGTACGAGGCGATGGCAAAGCTGGCGGGCAATAAGACCTCTTGCAACGGGGCTGGCTTTTCGTTTGCTTGATCTGCGTTGAATACACTTGACGCGCTTAATGTGTTCAAGGCAGACAGCCAATGATCCAGTTCTAACAAACGATCCGCCCCATCGCTTTGAATTTCCGGCGCATTTTCGCCTGCAGGCAGCACGGCGCTGAGTGCTTCTTTGCGGCTGGCAAGTAGCTCGCTCTCTGCCACGTCAATCATCTCTGAAGGCGTAATAAACAAAGGCGTGACGGGATGTGCCAAGGCGTTATCCGCCAAGCTTGCCAAATCTTCTTGTTGCAATAACCAAGTTTTGATATCGGTGGTAGACAAACCAGATTGCCCCAAATGCACGCGTTGACGCTCAATTTGGTTCAGTGCACGCGAGAACATGCCCTGCATATTCAACAAGGCGCTTTGCGCCCGACCAATGGCTTGTGCAGCTTTGTGGGTGGCGGCATCGGCTTGGCTATCGGTCGTGATGGCGTGAATAATTTGCGAGCCTTTTTCCACCCAATCGCATGCCGTATGCCATTTTTTCTGCGCTGTGCGGAGCTGAAATTCTGAACCCGACGCGATCGCATCGGCGAACTCTTCTGTAAGTTCTATCAAGCGTCCAAGGAGTTGATGCAGTTGCTCAACCGAGACGCCACCAATGGCTTGCGCACCTGCGACTTGTGTGAGCATGTAGCTCATTTCGGCTTGGTCGCCCTGTTGCTCGACTTGCAGCAAGGATTCAATCGCCGCCAACACGTTGCGCGCCGTGGGCGAGATGCGATACACGGCTTGGCTGGCATCCCAAGTGATCAAACCTGTAGAGCGCAGGCGCGCCAGCACGGTTTCTAGACTATCCGCTTCGAGGTAACCCAGCTTGGCATTGATATCGGCGCGGCTAAAAGCGGGTGATTCCACATCAGAGGTGAGCTCGCGCAGCACCAAAAGGCGCATCAATACGCCATTGAAGCCGCCATGAAAGAGCGCCGTGAACGCCTGCAAAGTCGCTTGCGAACGTTGTAGGGGCAACACTGCCGCCACATCATCGGGGCTGATACCAGGCTTAAAAAAGGAATGCAGCGCCAAGGCTTCTTCGCTAGGCGCGGGGGTGTCGTCACTAAAATTTTGCATGCGGCATTTTACCCGCTTGTGGGGG
>JAIETO010000311.1 GCA_019745005.1 Burkholderiaceae bacterium | reverse complement strand
GATAGCTGGTACTGGGATCAAAGCGACGAAACCCGTACTTGGGCGCGGCGCTATTTCGGCAAAATGAAAAAAATGCCTTCCAGTTTGCAGGCGGCAGATTACTCAGCGACGTTGCAATATCTGAACGCTGTCAAAGCTGCGGGAAGCGACGACAGCGAAAAGGTCTTGGCGCAATTACGCAAAGCCACATTTAATGATGTGTACGTCAAAAACGGCAGCCTCCGTGCGGACGGCAGCATGATTCACGATATGTATTTAATGCAGGTCAAAGCGCTGGCGGAGTCGAAGTATCCATGGGATTACTACAAAGTGATTCAAACCATTCCAGGTGAGCAAGCCTTCACAACAAAAGCAGAGTCCAAGTGCACGGCTTGGAAATAAATCGAGATCGAAAATTGTCGGGCAAAAAAATAAATCTCACTCACCCTATCGACAATGCCTGTTTTGTGTCCTTGCGGTGATTAGTTTTTTCTGAGCAATTTAAGCCGACGCCCGATCAAAAAGCAGTCAATTCATTTCATTGAGAACAAGCTAAAAAATCATGGAAATTTTTGGCGTACCACTGCAAGCAATGCTGGGCCAGCTCTTGTTAGGTTTGGTCAATGGCTGTTTTTACGCGATGTTGTCGCTGGGCTTGGCGGTTATTTTTGGCTTACTCAATGTCATCAATTTTGCCCACGGCGCCCTGTACATGATGGGCGCATTTTTCGCGTGGATGGGCATGAACTATTTTGGGTTGAACTATTGGACTATGCTAGTTCTTGCACCCTTGCTAGTCGGCGTGTTCGGAATCGTGATTGAAAAAACCATGCTGCGTTGGCTGTATAAATTGGATCATTTATATGGCTTGTTACTTACCTTCGGCATCACGTTACTCATGGAAGGTTTATTCCGTTCTTTCTACGGCGTTTCTGGCCAACCTTATTCCGTACCAGAAGCCTTAACGGGTGCCACTAATTTGGGTTTCATGATTTTGCCGAATTATCGCGCTTGGGTGGTATTTGCGTCCTTAAGCGTGTGTTTTGCAACTTGGTTTGTGATCGAAAAAACCAAGTTGGGTGCGTACCTACGTGCAGGCACGGAGAATCCAAAATTGGTAGAAGCCTTCGGCGTGAATGTACCGCTCATGGTGACGCTCACTTACGGCTTTGGCGCAGCACTGGCGGCGTTTGCTGGCGTGCTTGCAGCCCCAATTATTCAAGTCTCGCCACTCATGGGATCTAACCTCATCATTTCAGTATTCGCCGTGGTAGTGATTGGCGGCATGGGCTCAATACTCGGCTCAATTTTAACGGGCATCGCCTTAGGCGTTATCGAAGGATTTACGCGCGTTTTTTATCCAGAGCTATCGGCAACCGTCGTCTTTATTGTCATGGCAGTGGTGCTAATGATTCGACCAAGTGGTTTGTTTGGTAAGGAAAAATGAAAAGCAACTCCATTCCTATTTCAATCGTGCCGTTGTTGCCTTCACCTTGCCGTGACACAGCACTGTCTGCGACCCACCGCCTAGACATATTTGATTTAGAAATGGAATAAGACGCATGGACATCCCCACTATGAATAAAAAATTTGCCTACGCGCTCGCAATCGGGCTACTTATCGCAGCACCGTTTTTAATCTATCCGGTTCTGTTGATGAAGCTGCTGTGCTTTGCCCTGTTTGCCTGTGCTTTCAATTTATTGATCGGGTACACGGGTCTGCTGTCTTTCGGCCATGCCGCATTTTTTGGTGGCGCGAGTTATGTGACGGGTTGGGCCCTCAAAAGCGCAGGTCTACCCGTTGAACTAGGCTTGTTACTTGGCGTCGTATGCGCAGCAGGCGTAGGCTTGGTGATGGGTTATTTAGCCATTCGGCGTCAGGGCATTTACTTCACCATGATCACCTTGGCCTTGGCGCAAATGTTGTACTTCGTTTTTTTGCAGGCGAAATTTACGGGCGGTGAAGACGGTCTGCAAGGTGTGCCGCGCGGACGCTTGTTTGGTTTGATCGATCTTGGTTCTGATCTCACGCTGTATTTCGTCATACTCAGCGTGGCTATGTTTGGTTTTGCAGTGATTGTGCGTGCGGTGCATTCGCCCTTTGGTCAGGTACTCAAAGCCATTAAAGAAAACGAGCCTAGGGCGATTTCCTTGGGCTATGACGTTGATCGTTACAAATTATTGGCGTTCGCGCTTTCCGCAGCCTTGGCAGGCTTAGCAGGCGCAAGTAAAACACTGGTGCTGGGGTTCGCAACGCTGACCGACGTGCATTGGTCTATGTCTGGCCTCGTAGTGCTGATGACTTTAGTTGGCGGCTTGGGCACCAAGACCGGCCCTATCGTCGGCGCGATTATCGTGATTTTATTGGAAAACAAATTGGGCGATTTTGGCAATTTCTTAGCCGAACTAACAAAAATCGAATGGTTCCGCAGTATTGGCGACGCCGTCACCATTGTTACTGGGCTGATTTTCATTATTTGTGTGTTGGCGTTTCGCCGTGGCATTGTGGGCGAAATCGGCGCGCTTTTACAGCGTAAAACGGGCCACAGGAAAATAGCTACACAACGGAATTAAAAGGCTATGCTTAGCTTGGATATTGATGAAATTTGTAGGTAATGAAAAAGACCAAAACCTCTCAACACAGAGGTAATGCAAGGCTTTACGAAAGAGGCACAGAGGAAAAACGAAGAGAAAGAGAAAGAACAACGGCTTTTTGCTTTTCTCCGTGTCTCCGTGTCTCTGTGTTGAGAGGTTTGTTTTTTCTTCGTAATGCGAGCCTTTATTTTTATCGACATTCAATCTGAAAATAGCCAGATTAAAACATATACTCCCTATTTTTTATTTTTTTTATGACGGTTTGCGCTTTATTTATAGGCGCAACGAAAATTTACTCGTCTATGTATCGCTAAGCTTGCCAACTTTCGACGCGCTAGCAAAGCTTAATCAAGCAAACCATCAATATCACGCACTTTGTTCAAAGCTTCGTCGATACGGTCAACAGCGATGATTTGCATGCCTTCAATTTTCTGCTTAGGCGCGTTCGACTTCGGGATGATAGCCGCAGAAAACCCTAATTTCGCCGCTTCACGCAAACGCTCTTGACCGCGCGGCGCTGGACGAATTTCACCCGCCAATCCTACTTCACCAAAGACCACCAAGCCTCTGGGCAATGGCTTATTCCGCATGGACGAATTAATCGCCAACAAGACGGCTAAATCCGCTGCAGGTTCTGTAATTTTTACGCCGCCCACCGCATTAATAAACACATCTTGATCAAAAGCCGCAACGCCCGCATGTCGATGCAGTACAGCAAGCAACATGGCTAGGCGATTTTGATCTAAACCCACCGACAACCGTTTAGCGTTCGGTGCGTGGGAGGTATCGACTAGGGCTTGGATTTCAACTAAGAGCGGGCGCGAGCCCTCTTGCGTGACCATGACGCAAGAGCCGGCGACTTGCGTATCGTGCTGCGATAAAAACAAAGCAGAAGGATTCGATACGCCCTTTAAACCTCGTTCTGTCATGGCAAAAACGCCCAGTTCGTTCACAGCGCCAAAGCGATTTTTAATGGCGCGCACAAGCCGAAAACTACTATGCGTATCGCCTTCAAAATATAAAACCGTATCAACAATGTGTTCTAAGACGCGCGGCCCCGCCAATGCGCCCTCTTTCGTGACATGGCCAACCAAAATCATGGTGATATTCATGGTTTTAGCGACGCGTGTGAGTTGCGCGGCGCATTCGCGCACCTGCGCCACCGAGCCTGGTGCCGAACTGAGTGCATCGGAATACATGGTTTGGATAGAGTCGATCACCACCACTTCAGGTCGGTGTTCAGCGAGCGTGTTCAACACCTTTTCGAGTTGAATCTCTGCCTGTAACGCGAGTTCGCTTCCATCAACGCCCAAACGCTTTGCGCGCAAGGCGATTTGCGCGCCCGACTCTTCGCCGCTGACATACAGCACCTTCTTGATTTTTGACAAACTGGCCAAGGCTTGAAGTAATAAGGTGGACTTACCAATGCCTGGGTCGCCACCGATGAGCACCACGCCTCCTGGCACCAAGCCGCCGCCTAAAACTCGATCAAACTCTTCGATGCCACTACCAAAACGAGGCACATCAGCCGCATCGATCTGCGCCAAATTTAAGACAGGCGCAGTCTGCGCAAGACTTTGATGTTTACCGCTAAAACGATTCGTACCAGCAACTTCGACGATTGTTTCAACCAGCGTATTCCATTGCTGACACGCTGGGCACTGGCCGGCCCATTTATTTTGGATGCCACCGCATTCTGTGCAGGTGTAATTGGTTTTTGGTTTCGCCATGGATTATTTTTTTAAAGTATGTGATGCGTTACAAAGCTTGCAAAGAGTACTGATATTTTAACCAGTATTTTTATCGTAACTTGATTGATTTCAAATTTCCCAAAAGAATTTCATGGTATAAAGCTCGCTGGTGACAATTTGTAACAGGCTGCGAACGTAGTTATTAGTGCATTCATGTCCACTTCGCTGTGCATGAGTTCACCCCCGCAGTATTCGTTGGGCGATGCTTTCGCCAGCTCTGAAAAAGGCAAACACAGTTTAATGAAACGCGGTTTTTATACAATTATGGCGGCGCAGTTCTTTTCGTCGCTGGCCGATAATGCGCTGTTCATTGCGGCCATGGCCTTACTGGTCTCTATGGCTGAACCAGCGTGGATGACACCGTTGCTCAAATGGAGCTTTGCGCTTTCCTATGTGTTGTTAGCCGCGTTTGTTGGCGCCTTGGCGGACTCCTTCCCCAAAGGCCGGGTCATGTTTGTCACCAACATGATCAAAATTCTCGGTTGTTTCCTGCTGTTCTTTCATGTTCATCCGGTGATCGCGTATGGCATCGTTGGTTTTGGTGCCGCCGCTTATTCGCCTGCGAAGTATGGAATATTGACGGAACTCTTACCCGCTGAAAAATTGGTTGCGGCGAATGGCTGGATAGAAGGACTTACCGTTGCTTCAATCATACTCGGCGCAATCTTAGGCAGCAAACTGATTACACCCAGCATCTCTCTCATGTTGCTGGCGATAGATTTTCCGGTGGTTGATTTTGCCATCGAAACACCAACAGAAGCGGCAGTCAGCGTCATCATGGGTTGCTATATGGTGGCTGGTGTTTTTAACGTTTTTATTCCCGACACGGGTGCGCGCTACCGCCATCAAGAACGAAATCCGATTAAATTGATGACCGATTTCGCACGTTGTTCGACCACACTGTGGAAAGACAAGCTAGGGCAAATTTCTTTATCAGTAACCACACTGTTTTGGGGTGCCGGCGCGACCCTACAATTAATCGTGATTGAGTGGGCAAAGCAATCCTTGCATTTACCGCTCAATAAAGCCACTGAATTACTCGGCATTTTCGCAATTGGCATCGCCTTGGGTGCCGTCACCGCAGCGCGTTTTGTGCCACTGAAAAAATCGCTGTCTGTCATGTACTTAGGCATCATCATGGGGCTGATTATCACCAGCATGACCATGGTTACCTCGGTTTGGATGGCTTATCCCTTGTTGATTTTGATTGGCGCTTTAGCAGGCTATTTTGTGGTGCCAATGAATGCTTTGTTGCAGCACCGTGGCCATGTTTTGATGAGCGCGGGGCACTCAATCGCGGTACAAAATTTCAACGAAAATTTATCCATATTGCTGGTTTTATTGATGTACGCCGCGATGGTGTGGTTAAGCTTCAGCATAAATACCATCATCATCATCTTTGGCTTGTTCGTCGCCTGCATCATGTACGCCGTCATGCGGCGTCATGCAGCCAACCAGAAGGTGTGCGACTCGATTGCCTTGATAGGCGATTGCCACCACTAACCGAACTAGCGCGACTCCCTAACGTCAAGCACCCGATGAGCGTCGCATTCGGGCTTGATTAACCCAGTCTTCGGGCACGATCATGCCGCGCGCAAATTCCCGCATTTGACCATTGGCTTCTTGCATGAAGGCCAGCATCAGTGGCGATTGGTCGCGTGTAAAATGCTGCGAAATTTCTTGCATCACTTCTGCCTTGGTTATTACCTCTTCGGTTCTGGCAATAGCAGGCGCAAGCCAGCGCAATCGCGGCAAAATCAAAGCCTGTTCAAAATTGACAGAGCTGAGTTCATCGAGCCCACACCAAAAACCGCGACTGTGATTGGCGACGATGCCAGGTAAAGTCACTTCTGACGTGCGCCAGCTTCGTGACTGAGAATGGGGATAAAACAGCCATCCCTTCACCAATGCTTGCGCGGCGCTGACTGGTCTGGGCAACAGCGCTTGGGCCAAAGGGTGTGCAGATAAACTCAACTGCTGATCGACGATCTTACCCATCTTTGCGCCTAAACTATCCGCAAGATTGGGACCTAAAAAATCAAACAAGTTATTACTTTCTACCAGCGCAACATCACTAAAAAGTAGATAAAACTTCGTCGCAATTTCCAAATGTAAGAGACCAATTTTTTGCTCAACCAAAAAATCAAACTCGCCTACCGTTCTCTTTTTTGCGTCGTGAATTTGCAAACCGTGCGCGACTAAATTCCCTTGGTGTCGAAAAAAATAGGCTAATAAATTTTCAGCGTAATGACCGAGTCGTCGGTGGCGTTCTATATCTAGACTCGCGTGAAAATGGCTGGGGTCTTGTTCCAACTCAGCGAACCATGTCGTCAATTGCTGATGTGGCGGCATATCAATTTCAGCGATTTGCGATGCAGCTATAAACCGGCTTTCCGCAAGTAACTGCGGCGATGTAAGCATCCACGCTAAAGCACGCACGTGAGGGTCTTGAAGATGCCCCCAATCACGAAAATACCCTTGCTGTGCTGTGCCATTCATAGGGTTCGAGCCCGCCAATCAAAACGGACGTGGGCAAGCGCGAATGACAACATTACGCTAAGCACATGACCTGACAAAGGGTTTGCCACAATTGGCGCTTTTTTAGCGGCTGCGTGAGCAGCTCGTCGATGGAATCGGTAATTGAGGTGGAAATACCGTCGAAAACTAAGTTCTCAGGCAAACTGGGAGAGTGATTTGCTTCGCTAACTAAGGCAAATAAATCGAGTGCTGTTGTTGCGCCCAAAACGATGATCACTTTGGGTTGAATCAGCGCCAACTGAGAACGCAATTGGACCAGACAAGCGCGGTTTTCCTCAGAGAGCAAGGAAGTAGGTTCATTTGCTCCGAGCACATGGTGAAACTTGCGCAACTGACCCAGCTGGGTTTTCTTACCACTTGCGAATTCTACTTGCCGACGAATTTGCGCAATTAACTGCTGCTTTTTTTCATAGATGAACTCGTCATCGCCATTGCGCAACTGATCGAAACCGTCACCAACAAAAAGAAATTCTGCTTTCTCTGTGCCCTCTTTGACATCAAAACTTGTCACAAGCGGCTCAGCTTCTGCCAGCGATACCGCGTTCGCGTGGCGCAAACGCCAAACTGGGCCAAGACCCATTTGCTTACTGAGCAGTTCTCTATCGCGATGCATATTGTATTCAGCTTGAAATTATTCTTGGACTAACTTGATTGTAATGAAGAGATGACCGTGCAACGCATGACGATTGCATCCTCTCGGCTTTGCTGATGCGCGGGATAATAACTTTTGCGCCGCCCAATTTCGACAAATCCTGCGACTTTATACACTGTAATCGCTCTTTGGTTACTCACGCGCACTTCTAACAAAATGCTACCGCATGCGCGTTGCTTGGCGAGCGCTATCAAGTGATTCAACAGGCGTTTGCCTAAGCCTTTACCTTGATAGGCAATCTCTACCGCGAGGTTAAGTAAATGTAATTCATCGAGCACCTGCATGACGATCAGATACCCAACAAGTTGCGACGTTGCTCCATCATCATGCCTAACGCGCAAGCCTATTATGTCGTGCCCGGATTCAAATGAATCGAGAAAATTCCCCCTGGTCCATGGAAAAGGATAAGCCTTTTCTTCAATGGCAAGCATCGCGTCCAAGTCGCCATTTTCCAGATTAATTAAATCCAATTCGTCCATTATTCATCTAAGGAAGCTAAGGAAGTTCTGACTACGTTTAGCTGGCACCGTAGCGGGTGCCGTAGCGGGTGCCGTAGCGGGTGCCGTAGCGGGTGCCGTAGCGGGTGCCGCAGATTCAAAATTCAGTCGCGCAGTAACTTAATCAGAATCTCCCTCAATCTACATGCTCAAACTGCGCGCGCCTGCAATCTTTCTAGCGTTGTTTGGGCGATTTTATTGCGCAAATAAAGTGGCTGCGCGAGTTCTGCAGAAACAGCAAGCCCTGCTCTAAAATCTTGCAAACCAAGCTGCACTAATTCTTTCGCGTGAGGCATCGCCTGCTTTGTCAGTTGTGTTTTGTTGGTTTGTGCAAAGTCGTCGGGCAGGACAAGCCCTTTGCCCAAGACCAAATCAGCCTTATGCAACAAAGCATAATCAAATGCCTCGGATGCTTGCGCCAATCGGGGCGCATGCATTTCGCTCCACCCATTTGATCTTCTTGCGCTATCGATGCTTTTAATGGCCTGATAGTGCGCCCAATACACTTCGTTCATTCTCGCGTCCAAGATGCAAACAAAATCACCCCGACCGTCATCTTGCTGCGCCGCTTCTGCCATTGCGCGTAAACTGACCACGGGCACCACAGGAATATCCAGTCCAAAAGCCAAACCCTGCACCACACCACATGCTGTGCGCAAGCCAGTAAACGCACCAGGACCGCAACCAAACGCGATTACATCGCACTGGTTTAATGCAATACCGGCTTCATCAAAAAGATTTTTCACTGCGGGCAAAACACCATGTGAGTGGGTCTGCACGCCAGACAATTCGCGGCTGATAATTTCACCCTTGGCGAGTAAAGCGATGGTGGCAACTTCCGTAGAAGTTTCGATAGCGAGGAGATAAGTCATTGCGCTATTTTACTGCTTGCAGCATTCATTCACGCGAAATATGCGTAAGCCATCGGTTAGAATAAAGCATGACTTCCGAAAATCAATTTCACGCCGAACTACTCGAACTCAAAAGAATGGCACTTGAACGCAAGTGGCTAGTTGCTTGTCTGTGTGCCGCGTGGTGCGATACTTGCGAAGCATATCGCCCCCCTTTTGAAGGGCTCATGCCGCAGCATCAAGACAAGTCGTTTGTTTGGGTCGATATTGAAGATCACGCTGCCTTAGTTGACGAGCTCGACATCGATAATTTTCCAACCATCCTCATTGAGTACGATCAGCGCGTCTTATTTTTTGGCACCATGCTGCCAGACGCATCACAATTACATCGCTTGCTTGCCTCCTTACAGGCGAGTGTAGACAACCTAGAACAACGCGGCGCAAGCACACCTGCCGTTCCAATTGGATGGAGTCTCCAGAAGAAATTAGCTGAACAAAGCTAGCGGCACCATTCTCGCCAACCGAAAATTCAAAATACTACCCAATGTATAAAAATGCTCCGCTTTATTATCAAGCGCGAAAGGCAGTATTTTTAAATATACTCCCGCAATTTTAAACATAACGCAATAGGCAATGGCATAATTTTGGCGTCGTCATTTGCCCGTTTAAAAACGTGCAAATTCCATCTCTCGCACTCTTTGAAAACTTATGACTCGACTTTAACGCCCTTCCAAAAGGCGATATAGCCAGCGATTTCTTTCGCCGCATCTTTTGGGGCGCGATACAACCATGCGGCATTTTCATTGATTTTTCCGTCGACCTTGACGGAGTAATAGTCTGCTGTTCCCTTCCACGAACACACCGTGTGGTGGGAACTTTCTTGTAGTAAGGAAAAATTCACCGCGCTTGGGGGAAAGTACACATTCTCGTCAACAATTTCTACTTCGTCGGCGTTCGCTTGCGCAATCACTGCGCCATTCCACATTGCTTTAGGCATTTCAAGTCCTTTCTGAAGTCAACATTCACCAGCAAAAAACATATCGTCCTATCCCTTCGAGCGGGCTAAACGCAAACCCGACATTTGCCAACGCGCGCTCGTTGGGAAAAAATTTCTGTAACTAATTCTGCTATGAAATTGAGGCGTAAAACAAGATGAACCACGCAATACATATTGGTTTACCATGAATTTGCCATTGTATTCGCCAATCGCACCCGCTTGCGTTTGAAACCCTGGATATGGCGTGTAGCTGCTGCTGGTCCACTGCCAGCAATGATCAAACAATTGCTGGATCGGCTTGTCCACATTGCCAATCGCGTTTGCGCTCGTTCTTACTACTGCCTGCGCCGTTTGCCCATGTCTCGGTGCAGTATGCACGCCAGCCGCAACTTGCGCCGCCAACTCCCATTCCACCTCAGTCGGTAAGCGCGCACCCGCCCAATGAGCGTAGGCATCCGCTTCGAAATACGACAAGTGGCCGACTGGCTGATCCAAGTCTAAAACCTGCAGCCCTGCCAACGTATATTCGTGCCACTGCGCTTCAGTATTGGTGCCAACGAGGCGCCAATAAAGTGGATGCGAAATCGTTTGGCTGCGCAACCAATCCCAGCCTTCAGCCAGCCAAAGATCTGGATTCGTATAGCCACCCGCTTCAATAAATGCTAAGTATTCGCGATTGGTGACCAGCATCGTTGAAATCGAAAAAGCTTCCACAAATGCACGATGCCTCGGTGTTTCATTGTCAAAACAAAAGTCGTTTGTTAAGCCATCTGCCCCAAGTTCCACTAATCCCGCACTAAAATCAACCCAATCTGCCTGGCTTGGAATTTGTGCCGCCGCACGCTCCTCGTTAGCCAAAACAATCGGCAATGCTGGAAACAGTGGGTTGCACGAAAAAAGGTGCTTTACATCCGTCAGCATTAATTCTTGGTGTTGCTGCTCATGCTGCAAACCTAACTCAATCAAGGTCGCTAACTCGGCGCTTTGGTGTCGCTGCCAAACCTCAATGATGCGGCAATTAACGTTATGCCGATAGGCCAATACGTCAGACAGATGAGGGCGCGTTAAGAGGCCCCGTTGTGCGCGTGGGTGCTTCTCACCGATGCCGTTGTAATAGGAATTAAACAGCACGCGAAATGATGGATCGAACGCCACAAACTGCGCTTCGAATTTTTCTAAGATAAAGGTTTCAAAAAACCAAGTGGTATGCGCAAGATGCCACTTAATCGGACTGGCGTCAGGCATCGATTGCACCACGCAATCAGCTTCCGTTAATGAAGACGTTAAGTCGATTGAGCGCTGTCGCGTTTTGTTGAACGCCTCAATCACCTTCGCATGCTTGAGATCAGGACTGCAGGTCATACGGCCTCTGCATAAATAACGGCAAACCAATTTTTTTCATCGCTCCAAGCGCGCGCATTACCAAAACCCGCCGTTTTTAAAAACTGCGTCATTTTTTCGACAGAATATTTATAACTATTTTCAGTATGAATACCTTCACCCTGCTTAAAATGACGCATGCCGCCCGGCCAACGCACGATGACGTCGGTACGTGCTTCTAAATGCATTTCAATTCTGGAAAGCGTAGGATTAAAAAAAGCTTTATGCGACCAAGCACGCACATCGAAATCGGCACCAATAATGCGATTAACATGGCGCAGCATATTCAAATTAAACGCGGCCGTCACGCCTAAGGCATCATCGTAGGCAGCATTGAGTAGACCAAGTTCCTTGATCAAATCAACACCAATTAAAATTCCGCCGTCTTCACCGCATGCGGCGCGCATTTGCCTTAAAAATACCAGTGCTTGATCAGGATCGAAATTTCCAATCGACGACCCCGGGTAAAAGAAGACGCGCTTACTTGCTCGAACCTCCTCAGGTAATTGCCACTGTACGGAAAAGTCCAGCTCAAGCGGCGTCATCTCGATGTGCGGAAAGCGTTCCTGCAGGCGCTTTACGTAGTCACGCATGTGTTCCGCGGAAATGTCGATGGGAACATATTGTTCTGGATGGAGAAGCGGAAAAAGTTTTGCGGCCTTCGCACAATTGCCCGCACCGAGATCAATTAAGGTCGCGCCAGTGCCAATGCGACGCGCCATCTCTGGTAAATACCGTAAAAAAATTTCTGCCTCGGTGCGGGTTGGATAATACTCAGGCAATTCACAAATCGCCTCAAACAACACCGAACCGAGCGTGTCGTACAAAAATTTGGGGGACAGGTTTGCATTTTCTTTTTGCAGACCGGCTTTGATCTCCGCACCGACTTGATTGGATAAATCGATGATCGGATTCGATGCATCTCGCTTTGTGTGCTGTTTTAATGTGTCTGACATAGGGAAATTTAGAGGAAGTCGGCAGGAGTTCGAGCATGATTAAGACTGATTAATACGCAATATTTCTGTATGTACGAGTATAGCTAAATTACTCAGAAGTGATGCATATCTGTTATTTTGCCGATTCACTTAGAGAAACTCAGTGTAAGTCACCACGCGACCAAATTTTGAATCTGCGGCACCGGCTACCGTGCTCGCTGTACTTCCGCACAGGCGCGCGTATCGATCCAAACTTTGATCGCTCGCTACACTTGATCTGAACTTCATGAGGCGATTCTTAAGTGATCTTCATTTTGATCGCGGAGGTCTCTTAGCGAAAGCTGCGAAGTCAATGTTACTCATTCGACAAAAAATTTAATGTATAGACGCCAGCGCGAGTTCCTGCCACCAAGAATCACTCGCCACTTATGCGATAAACAATTGTGAAGAATTGTCAAAATCATGTTGCATCGCGCGCTGATTAAGACTTTCGCATTGTTCGTACATATGCGAATACATACAATTCACTTTACGTCATTACACCACTTGTTTTGACGTGTCATATCGGGAAAACGATCAAAGGCCAAAAGAATAGGTTCACGGTTGAAAGGTTAGTTCATTGATTAAGTTTCTCTCTCGCACTCTTTTTTTTGTAACGGTCGCCTTAAGTGCCTTGACTGCATGTGTCTGCTTGCCCGTCAATGCGCAGGAGACCAACCAATTGCATTTTGATCGTATCGGCATACAACATGGTCTGCCGCAAGAGTCGATCACCAGTATTTTCCAAGATAAGCAAGGCTATATGTGGTTCGGTACACAAGCCGGTTTATGCCGTTACGACGGTTATCGCATCAAAGTATTCAAAACCAACTCACGCGATCCAAAAAGCCTCCCAGACAATTACGTCCTAGCGACACACGAGGACAAAAATGGAAACCTATGGGTGGGGACGAAAAGCGGTTTGGCGCAGTTTGATCGAGCGACGCAGAAATTTACTATTTACGCACCAGACCTTAAAAAGTTGGGCGCGAATCAAAATCACACAGTTGAACAAATTATCGCGGATGAGGAAAACACTCTTTGGCTAGCGACTGATGCAGGCTTAATGAGATTTGATTTGGGAAGCAAACAATTCACCCACTACCGCCATAATTCAAGCAACCCAGAAAGCCTTGTCAGTGATACGTTAAACACGATATTGCTGGATCGCTTTGGCAATTTATGGGTTGGAACTGCCGCAGGCCTTGAACGCTTCAATCGAAAAACCGCGCGCTTCGAGCATATCAAAATTAATATGCCTAATCGATTGGTTGAGATGCAAAACAACGTGCTTAGCCTTTCAGTCGACAAAAACGACACGCTTTGGATAGGCACCGGCGCAGGCTTGAGTTACATCAGCACTATGCAAAGCGATAAGCTTGAAATCAATGCCGATGAAAATTTGAAGTCGACGCGTGTTCTCAAGCTGCTGCACGATAATCAAGGCGTGCTTTGGATAGGTACCATCGATGAAGGTTTGCTGCGCCGCGACCCTAAAGACGGCAAGATTTCGCGTTTTGTGCAGAATGAAGGTGATCCGCAAAGCATTCCGAGTAACCGCGTCAATGCTTTGTTTCAGGACAAGACAGGTCTGCTATGGATCGGAACGTGGTTTGCGGGAATCGGTCGTGCTAATTTAAGCAGCAATGGTTTCGACCAATCAAACGTTCTTTTGGTCGACGTAAATAGACTCACTGGTCCAAGAGTAAAGGCTCTAGCCGAAGATAGTTTAGGACGAGTCTGGATTGGTACCGTTGAAGGATTAAATCTGGTTGATCCTACAAACTCGACATTAAACACGTGGAAAAACGACAAAAAAAATCCGCTCAGTTTGCCCGACAATCAACTTTTGTCGCTTGAAATTGAAGATAGCAATCATTTGCTAATTGGAGCAAAGACTGGCTTAACGTTGTTTGAGGTCGATAAACAAAAATTCACACGCATTCCGCTTGGTACCGACGCAAACAGTAATTACATCGAACGACTATTGATTGACCGTGAACGCACGCTGTGGGTGATGACGCGCAATGGTTTATTTCGACGACCTCAAGGTCAGGACAAATTTGAAAGCTTCGTCAACGATCCTCAAAACCCAGAAACAATCGCTAGTAACTGGGGCTTAGGATTATTAGAAGATCATGAAGGTCAACTTTGGGTCGGCACCATCAACGGACTAGACCGCCTCGATAAGCCGAGCAAGAAATTCCGCCATTTTCAGCACAACGCGCTCGATGCCAAAAGTTTGAGTCACAATCGCGTACACCATCTTTTTCAAGATAGTAAAGGAAGAATTTGGGTGGGCACTGCTGGCGGACTCAACCTGCTCAAGATTGACGAAAAAGGGAACACAGAATTTCAGCTCCTGCAAGACAAAGACGGGAACGTCGACCCTGTCGGCGGCATTTTAGAGGACAGCAACGGTCACATTTGGTTTAGCACAACAGCTGGTATCACCCGCTTTATCCCCGAGACCAGCACAATAAAACATTTCACACAAAAAGACGGCCTAATCAAAGGTTCCTACTTTGTCGGTGCATCGTTACGCTTACGCAGCGGGACACTCGTGTTTGGCGGATTAAATGGATTCACTGCCTTCCGACCAGAAATGATTAAACCAGATTCCCATAAACCACCTGTCACCATTACAGATTTTCTCATTTCAAATCAATCAATCAATGCAGTAGACGCCAACAATTCGGACACTTTCAAAGGCTCTCTTTTTTCACCCGAAGGCATTACGTTAAGTCAAAAAAATTCAAATTTTTCAATCGAATTTTCTGCGCTACATTTTTCTGATCCACTGCGCAATCAGTACGCATATCGACTCGAAGGGTTTGATCAGAATTGGACACAAACCGACGCCACCAAGCGACAGGCGAGTTATACAAATTTAGATCCGGGAAAGTATCTTTTTCGTGTCAAAGCCAGCAATAAAGATGACCTTTGGAACGACGAAGGAGCGCAAATTGCCGTGACGATTACACCGCCATTTTGGAAATCTTGGTGGTTCAGAGTTTTGTTTTTTGCATGCGTACTGGCGGTTGCCTTTAGTTTATACAAGCTAAGAATTCGCGCGTTTGTGAAGCGACAATTACGCTTGGAAAAATTGGTGGCGGCGCGCACTGCCGAATTAAACGAGCAAACCCAATCTGCATTAGAACGCAAAGCAAAAGTCGTCGAACAAAAAGAATCCCTCGAAATCGCCCACCGACAAATTTCACAATTAAGTGAGATTGGGCGCCAGATCACTGCGACGCTCGATACTGATTTGATCATCCAACTTCTCTATGAAAATGTTCGGCAGTCCATGGACGTAAGCATTTTTGAAGTTGGTTTTTACAATCAAGAAAAAAACACCATTGACTATCCCTTCGTCATTATGGAAGGGCAACGATGTGCGAACTGTGTCGAAGATTTGCGCGATCAAAGTCGCCTATCTGTTTGGTGCGTTTTAAATAATCTTGAGGTATTCATCAACGATATCGACGTTCAACTGCATGATTATCGAGCGATGGAGAACGTGGAAATTCCGTTAAAAGAACAGGGAATTATCGACTTATCAGAACGCGGCACGGCCTACCAATCCATGCTTATTGTGCCTATTCTTCTGCGCGGCAAAGTACGAGGCGTGATTGGCGTGGCAAGCGTCAATAAAAACAGTTATTCGCGACCACAGTTAGATATCTTACGCACCTTGGCAGCCTATGCAGGCGTCGCTTTAGATAATGCGGAAGCTTACCAACAGTTGAAAAATGCACAGCAGCAGTTGGTGGAGAAAGAAAAATTAGCGGCCCTTGGATCGTTGGTCGCTGGCGTCGCGCACGAACTTAATACACCAATTGGAAATAGCTTAATGGTTGCCAGCACCTTAGAGGAGCAAGCCAGTGCCATGCAAGAAAGTATCGCCAGTGGCGTTGTCAAGCGATCCGATTTCAATGCATTTATTAAGGCATGCAAAGATGCATCTACTCTCATCATGCGCGGATTATCGACCTCTGCGAACTTAATACAAAGTTTCAAGCAGGTCGCCGTTGATCAGGAGAGTGCGCAAAGACGTCCGTTTAATCTGAAACAAGTCACGGATGAATTGGTGGCGACCATGATGAGTCAGGCACGAAAAGCTGACCATCAAATTTTAGTCAGCATACCCAATGATATCCAGATGGATGGCTATCCAGGGTCCTATGGTCAAGTCATTATCAACTTGATTCAAAATTCCTTAGTGCACGGATTTGAAGCGAAAGAAGGCGGGCAAATTTTGATTGAGGCGACGCAAATTGCAGATGGAAATGTCGAAATTGTTTTTAAGGATAACGGCGCTGGCGTCGCGCCCGAAATTTTATCGCGCATCTTTGAGCCCTTTTTTACCACCAAACTCGGTCATGGTGGTTCTGGTTTAGGCTTAAGTATTACCTACAATATCGTCACTTCCTTATTGGAGGGAAAAATCAAAGTGGAAAGTCAGCTCGGCGTGGGCACAACCTTTACATTAGAACTTCCGTTAATGGTAAAAGCCGCCTAATTCTATTTCAAAATCAATTGTGAATTGTGTCTAGGCGACGCCGCAGAAAGTGCTATAGCACAGCAAGGTGAACGCAACAATGCCGCGTTTGATTTAGAAATTGAATAAAACGTTGAATCGAAGCGAACAAATAAGCAGTCCAAAATGAAAAAAGGGACTAGATTTTCATCTAGTCCCTCTAATCTGGTGCGGCTGGCAGGAATCGAACCCACGACCCCTTGGTTCGTAGCCAAGTACTCTATCCAGCTGAGCTACAGCCGCGAAAAACAAAATTATAGCATAGCGATTTTTGTTTGATAAGCCCAAAAATGAAAAATCTTCAAATTTCCACTTGTGCCCCGACTTCAATCACGCGATTGCTAGGAATTTGATAATAATCCGCTGCGTCGCGCGCATTGCGTGACATGCCGACAAAAAGATTTTCGCGCCAGTTTGCCATACCACTACCAGGGCTAGAAATGATGGTTTGCCGTGAAATAAAGTAAGAGGTATCTAAAGGTTCAAACACGAGACCGTAAGGCTCACACAAAGCGAGTGCAGCGGGAATATCTGGCTCATTTTTGAAGCCATAGTAGACATCAATCTGAAAACATTGATTACCCATGTCCGTTACCTTAACGCGCTCGGTCATTGGCACCCATGGAATTTTGCGATTATGTAAGGTCAAGAAAATCACTCGCTCATGCAAAATTTTGTTGTGCGAAAGATTGTGCAATAAGGCGTGAGGGACACCATCTGCCTCTCCTCGTAAAAAAATCGCTGTACCCGCCACCCGAATTGGCGCAGCAACGAACAAGGATTCCAGAAATTCTTCAAGTGGTATTGCATGTTTTTTCAGATTATCAAACACCAGTTCTCGACCGCGTTTCCAGGTGAGCATAATGGTAAACATGATCGCGCCCAAAACCAAAGGAAACCAACCGCCGTGAAATAACTTAAGCGCATTCGCTGAGAAAAACGCGAAGTCAATCATCAAAAAGAAACCCGTCGCGACGAAGCAAAGAATCGGGTTGTATTTCCAGCCATACCGAATGACGAAAAACGTGAGAAGTGAAGTGACCATCATCGTCCCTGTCACTGCAATACCATAGGCAGCAGCTAAATTGCTCGATGAATTAAAGCCAATCACGGCAGCGATCACGGCGATCAACTGCAACCAATTCACGGTTGGAATATAAATTTGACCGATTTCTTTCGCAGACGTTTGGATGATTTTCATGCGCGGCAAAAAGCCTAAAGAGATCGCTTCTTTCGTCATAGAAAACGTTCCAGAAATCGTCGCTTGCGATGCGATTACAGTCGCAATTGTCGACAAAACGACGAGTGGATAAATGCTCCAAGCACCTAGTTGGTTATAAAACGGGTT
>JAIETO010000243.1 GCA_019745005.1 Burkholderiaceae bacterium | reverse complement strand
CCTGCGATAGTAAAATGTGATCAATTCTGACGCCCTTGTTGAGGCGGAAACCTAATTGCCGGTAATCCCACCAGCTAAACGATTTATCCGCCTGCTCAAATAAACGAAAGCTGTCAGCCAAGCCCAAATCAATTAATCCTTGCAAAGCGGCGCGTTCCTGCGGCGACACTAAGTTCATGCCGACCCAGGCGGCGGGATCATGTACATCACGATCCTCTGGTGCGATGTTGTAATCACCTAAAAGCGCAAATTCTGCGTGTTGCACCATTTCGCCTTTAACCCACGTTTCAAGTGCGGCTAACCAGCGCAGCTTGTAGGGAAACTTGTCTGAGTCCAATGCTTGCCCGTTCGGCACATACGCACAAACAATGCGCATGCCTTGGATCGTTGCGGCCACAATACGTTGCTGATCGTCTTCAAACAAAGGATTGTTTTTTTGCACATCGTGAATGGCATGGCGCGACAGTATCGCGACACCGTTATAGGTCTTTTGTCCGGTGAAAGCGACTTGATAACCCGCAGCTTCAATCTCCGCACGAGGAAACTTATCGTCTGTGAGCTTGGTCTCTTGTATGCACAAGACATCCACCGGGTTGCTTGCTAGCCATTGCAGTACATGGGGTAAGCGAACCTTTAGTGAATTAACGTTCCAAGTTGCGAGTTTCATAAAAGTTTTCCAAAAAAAGTAAAAAAAGCCGCGCTCGTTTGACAGAGCGCGGCTTTGTTGGCGATTCTCGTTTTAACTTGCTTTGTGCAAATTAAGCAAACTGCGCCATGATTTCAACTTAGCCGGCGCGATTCATCAAGAATGTTGTCAGCAGAGGAACTGGTCGTCCCGTTGAACCTTTCGCGGAACCTGATTTCCATGCGGTGCCGGCAATATCAAGGTGTGCCCATGTGTATTTCTTGGTGTAGCGCTCAAGGAAGCAAGCCGCTGTAATGCTGCCGCCTGCGGGACCACCAATATTCGCCATATCCGCAAAATTAGACTTCAACTGTTCGTTGTAAGCTTCTTCAATTGGCATGCGCCATGCGGTGTCACCCGTTTGTTTGCCTGCGTCCAGAAGTTCGTTGGCTAATTTGTCATGTGCAGCATCGTGGCGGGTGAACAATCCCGAGTTGTGATGGCCGAGTGAAGTCACGCAGGCACCCGTTAATGTTGCGACATCCACCACGGCTGCAGGATTGAATCGTTCGACATACGTCAGTGCATCGCACAAAATCAGGCGACCTTCAGCGTCGGTGTTCAGAATTTCAATTGTTTGGCCGGACATCGAAGTCACGATGTCACCAGGACGAGTTGCGCGCCCAGATGGCATGTTTTCGCAGGTTGGAATGGCCGCAACGACGTTCAATTTGAGCTTCATTTCACCGATTGCGCGCATGGTGCCCAATACAGATGCGGCACCGCCCATGTCGTACTTCATCTCGTCCATGTTCGCGCCGGGCTTCAATGAGATACCGCCTGAATCAAATGTAATGCCTTTGCCGACCAAGACTGTCGGTGCATCCTTGGCTTTGCCACCCATGTGCTTGAGTACGATAAACTTCGGCGGCTCATCTGAACCGTTGGTCACGGAAAGGAAGCTATTCATTTTTAAGGCTTGCAATTGTTTGCGATCCAAAATCTCCACGCCCATTTTGAATTCAGCAGCGATTTTCTTTGCTGTTTCTGCGAGGTAGCTAGGGGTGCACACATTTGGTGGCAAATTACCGAGTTCCTTGGTGAGATTCATGCCGTTCGCCAGCGCGATGCTCTGCGCTAATGCCAATTTTGCGGCTGCCGCCTCTTTCGCCGACACGACGAAAGCGACTTTTTTGACGCCACTTGTCGCTGACTCTTTCTTGCTCTTCATCGCATCGCAGCGGAAAACTGATTCGTGAAAAGCCAGTACTTTGGAGCGAATTGCCCAAGACAAATCGCGTCCTTGGGGTATTGGCAAGTCAATCACGGCATCGCTAGCGCCCAAACCGCTGAGCACCTTTGCGGCTGCACTGATCGCTTGCAGATAAGCCTTGTCAGAAACAGTTTTCTCGTCCGCACCAAGACCTACCAAGACGACACGCTCAGCCGCAGCGCCGTCCAGTGATCGCAGCAACAGGCTAGAGCCGGCTTTGCCAGAAATGTCGCCCGATTTTAAAGCGGCTGTCACTTCACCTTTGCCGTTTAAGGCCGTTGCGGAGGCGGAAAGTTTTTTGTTTTCGAATACGCCGACCACAAGGCAACCCGTTTTAGTGGCATTAACTGTGCTTTTGGCGTCGAATGTTTTTATGCTAAAGTCCACGTATTACTCCTCTTTGTAAGTCTCGTAAAAGCGACATTATAACTCCATGATTTTTCAACGCGCGCTTCGACAAGAATTGGCTAGCGCATCAGGCGCCGTTTTCACTACGCTTTTTACGATTACCATCACTTTTATGCTGATCAAAATTCTTGGTCAGGCAGCGGGCGGCAAAGTCGCGTCGGCGGATGTGGTTGCCTTGATTGGATTTGCGATACTGACTTACTTACCGATTCTTTTTATTTTGACGGGTTTTATTTCCGTCCTCTTAGTTGTTACACGCTCGTATCGAGATTCGGAAATGGTCGTATGGTTCGCGTCTGGCCTCAGTTTAAGCCAATGGATCAAACCTATTTTGCGATTTGGTACGCCGATTTTTTTGTTGACCATCGTACTGAGTTTTATTGTCACACCGTGGGCGAATCAACAAAGCCAAGAGTTCCGTGAACGTTACGATAAGCGAAGTGACATTGCCAAAGTATCGCCAGGAAAATTTCAAGAATCTGCGTCATCTGATCGCATATTTTTTGTTGAAGAGGTTGCCGGCGACTTGAGTAAAGTGCAGAACATTTTTATTAATACCATTAAAGACGGCCGCTCCAGCGTCGTGGTGGCGAAAGAAGGAAAAATTGATATCGATGAAAAGGGTGACCGTTTTTTGGTCATGAGCAAGGGCAGTCGTTACGATGGGCTGCCAACTGAGCCAGATTTTCAAATGATGCAGTTTGAAAAATACGGTTTATTGGTCACCGCGCAAACCAAAGCGGGTGCGGGTAATAAGTCGGCGAAAGCCTTGCAAATTCCAGCGCTCTTGGCCGATCCAAATTCGTTCAACTTGGGGGAGATTTTTTGGCGAATTTCCTTACCCATCATGTGTGCCGTGCTGATGCTGTTGGCGGTTCCATTGGGCTATGTCAATCCGCGCGTAGGCCGCTCTGCGAATCTTATTATTTCGCTTTTGCTCGTAATGGTCTATTTGAATCTTGTGAATATCGTGCAAGCGAATATCGTACAAAATCGTTTTAGTTTGGGGCAAGCGTGGTGGCCACCCCATCTTTCTGCAATCGTCTTGGTTGCACTGCTTTTTGTTTGGCGCCTGAAAGTGAATAGTCGCTTACACCCTTTAGTCATTTGGTCAAAAATCAAATACCGCCTGCTTAAGAAAGTTCGATCGGCTAAATGAAAATACTACAGCGATATTTTGCCCGCGAAATTTTCCGTGCCGTTTTCTTTGTGATGTTGGCCTTGCTTTGTCTTTTTTCTTTTTTCGATTTGCTGATCGAATTGCAAAGCTTAAATCAAGGCAACTACCGTTTGTCGAATGCCTTGCAATACGTATTGTTGGGCATGCCAGGTTATCTGTACGAGTTTATGCCGATTGCGGTCTTAATTGGCAGCATTTACGTGATGGCGCAGTTCGCGTCGAATTCAGAATTTACGATTATGCGAGCGGCAAGTCTTTCCTCGACACAAGCGGGTTGGATGCTTTTTAAAGTTGGCTTGGGCTTTATCATCATTACCTTCCTTTTCGGGGAGCTGTTGGCACCAGCGGCCACAAGGCAAGCAAAAAAAATCAAAGCCGCCGCGTTGGGAACCAGCCTTTCACAAGAATTTCGCACTGGCCTTTGGACCAAAGACCTGATTCGGAAAGATGGCTTAAGTGGAAAAGTGATCGGCACCCGTATTTTGAACGTCAAGGAAGTGACACCAAATCGACAATTGGTCGGCGTGAAACTGTTCGAATTTGACGACGATTTCAATATGAACCGTGAGATTGTTGCGCAACACGGTGAGTACGTCGGAAAAAATGTTTGGCGACTGGTCGAGGTGACGGACACCACTTTCCCAAAAACGCTTTCCTCTACGGAAGTCTTGACCGTGCACTCGGAAAAAATGCCCACGAAAGAAATTATTTCAGAGGTGACACCGAATATTTTGTCGGTGCTTTTCCTTGACCCCGATCGCATGTCCACGCTGGATTTAGTTGCGTTTACGCGCCACTTGGCGGAGAACAAACAAGACAGTGAACGTTACGAAATTGCGCTTTGGAAAAAAATAACCTATCCATTTGCGGTCTTGGTGATGATGGCACTTGCTTTGCCTTTTGCCTATTTACATGCGCGCAGTGGTGGCGTGAGCTTTAAGATTTTTACAGGCATCATGATAGGCATGGGATTCTATCTATTTAACAGTCTGTTTTCGCACTTGGGCCTGTTAAATACATGGCCAGCGCCGGTCACTGCCATTGTGCCAAGTTTGGTGTTTCTCGGACTTGCGCTGATGGGCTTACGTTATGTTGAGAGGCATTAAATTGGAACAAAATTCTGCAGAAAGAATCGGCAAAGCCGCCTTAGTTTTATTTGCCCATGGTGCCCGTGACCCACGCTGGGCTGCGCCGTTTCAGCGCTTACAAAAAATCACACAAGCGGGTGCACCAAGTATGGTGGTTGAATTGGCTTTTCTCGAATTCATGACGCCTAGTCTGCCTGACTTGGTCGCGCATCTGGTGAGTCAAGGTATTAACCAAATTATCGTCTCGCCGATTTTTTTGGGGCAGGGCGGGCATGTGCTTCGTGATCTTCCCAAGATGATTGAGGAGGTGCAGGAGCAGTTTCCCACATTGCTTGTAAAACAGATTCCAGCGGTAGGTGAAAATGAGGCAGTGCTCGCGGCGATCAGTGCCTATTGCTTAAGTCACGTTTCAAGCTAGTTGCTGGTTTTTACGTTTGTTGCAGTGTGATTTGTTCTGCTCGTGTCTCTTTTAAACGTCTCTACATATCATTTCAATAGTCTTCTTCGATGCGTTTCAGTATCATTCTAATAACGACTTTAGGAAAGTGCTGCGGGTGCTTTGCTTAAGTCGCATAAAGCGCTTTTTGCGCGAATTCCATCTTCGATAATTTACTTATTTTTTTAAACTATGCGTCCTATTCGCTTGAAATCTTACTCTCGGTGTTTTATTTTTTTTGCACTGATTCTCCTTGGCGCGCAAGTGCATGCCACCAATAAAGCGCGCATTGCCATCATTGGTGATGTCGATACAGTCAATGTCGGGCAAGACGGCTTTTGCGGTGTGCGAACCTCAATTCCAACAAAAGCACTTAAAGGAATTTTTGTTGAGGGTGGACAAACGGTTTGGTTTCGGATTCGGAGCACGATTCATTTGCCAACCCACCAAAGAACCTGTGATGGTGAATACTCTTTTTCGCCCGAAGTAGCGACGGCTTACATCGTGCGTTATTCGAACGACGGGGAAGTTTGTCGTGCGGAAGTATTTCGGGTAGTGCCTGGCGGCGATCCAGAGCGCGAACCGATTCAGTCAGAACCTGCGCAAATTTGCATGGGAAAGTAACATTCGCTGGTGATGAGTCTGCGATTAGCGTCGGTGATTTATGTTTAATTTGCCGACTTTGACCGGGCTCTTAGCGCTTCACCAAACATCACAATCACCGGCCCAGCTCCCAGCGACACGCCTTGCGCGAGTTGAGCGAGGCTTATTCGTGCGATGGACTCATTACTGCGGCTGCAATTTTCTATCATGATCACAGGTAACTCTGGGCTATAACCCTTTGCTAGCATACGCTCCGCCGTGAGTTGCGCTTCTTTACCACCCATGTATTGAACGAAGGTATCGCAATCAGGAATCCGCGTGTCAGCGTTTTCGTTGCTGGCGGTGCTTGAGGTAAACAGTGCGACGCTGCGCGCCACACCGCGCTTGGTAAGAGGTACTTTTGCGCTTGCGGCAGCGGCCAATGCGGTAGTGATACCTGGCACGATTTCAAACGTGATACCGGCCGCTTCCAAGGCATTCATTTCTTCGTCTGCGCGCCCAAACAACATCGGGTCGCCGCCTTTTAAACGCACCACCAACTTATATTTTTGCGCTGCCTCAACGAGCTGTTGATTGATGGCGCTTTGCGACGCAGATCGTTGTCCGCTGCGTTTTCCAACTGAAATAATGATCGCTTGAGACGCTAATGCAAGGCATTCTGGGGTCACCAGTGCGTCATGCAAAACCACATCAGCTTGCGCTAACAGGCGTGCCCCGCGCACTGAGATCAAGTCCGCTGCACCGGGGCCGGCGCCCATTAAAATAACTTTGCCTGATGGTGATGCAGCAGCGTGGTTTGGTGAGCGTGTTGCCATCTGCATAAAGTTTATGCGAGACGTATCATGCCTGCCGCAACAGTTTGATGGGTGACTTCATCTATCAAAATAAACGCACCCGTCGAACGTAAATTGTCATAGGCGTCGCCCGCCAATGCTTGCTGAACATTGATGGTGACGCGAGCGATATCATTTAAGCTCAGCGTTGAAGCAGGGCGGCGCTCCTGCGTATTGATGTCAAGTAAAGTATCCACCGCTGTGACTTTTGCGGCCACTTGGCGAGTTGTATGCTTGAGCCAATAACGACGGCGCACATCTAACGGATCTTCAGACAGCCAGCATAGATCGGCGTTGACTGTTTTTAAAAGCGTGGCTGGACGGGCTGCCGACGCCAACATATCACCGCGTGAAATATCGACATATTCGTTGAGAACGATGGTCACAGATTGCCCCACCACGGCCGACTCAAGTTCACCATCTAAGGTGACGATTTCTTTGACGCTTGCCGTTTGCCCGCCAGGTTGCACAACAAGTTTATCGCCCTTAGAAACTTTACCTGCCTCGATTCGGCCCATATAGCCGCGGAAATCATTCGCCTCGTGGCCATTGTGGCGCGCCACTAATTGCACCGGAAAGCGGAAAGGCTCGTCATGGCATTCGTCATACACGCGCAGCGATTCGAGCATGGAGATCAAGGTGGGGCCTTGATACCAAGCTAACTTGTCGCTAGCCGTCACGACGTTATCGCCAGCCAAGGCAGACAAGGGAATGGGATGAATTTCGCGCAAGCCCAATTGCTTTGCAAAAGTCTGGTACGCCGCAACGATGCGGTCATACACGACTTGATCGTAATTCACTAAATCCATTTTGTTCACGGCGACAATCACGTGCTCAATTTGGAGCAAATGCGCAATCGTTGAGTGGCGTTTGGTTTGTGTGAGTAGTTCGACGCTGCCATCATCACCGAGCTTCACTTTTGATACATCGATCAAGATAATCACGGCGTCGGCGGTGGACGCACCCGTCACCATGTTGCGCGTGTACTGTTCGTGGCCGGGCGTATCGGCAATAATAAACTTGCGTTTTGGGGTGGCGAAATAACGATACGCCACGTCAATTGTGATGCCTTGTTCACGCTCCGCCTCAAGGCCATCAGTCAGCAAGGACAGATCTATGGTGTCGCCCACCGTGCGCTTATGTTTAGCACGGGACATGGCGTCGAGCTGGTCGGCAAAAATGCCTTTGCTGTCAAACAGCAAGCGGCCAATTAATGTACTTTTACCGTCATCAACGGAACCGGCAGTGATAAAACGCAGTAGGCCGCGTTCTTTGGTTGCATCGAATTGGGTTTGTGCAGCCGTAGTCATTAGAAATATCCTTCTTTTTTACGTTTTTCCATTGAGGATTCCGACGTTTGATCGTCCATGCGTGTGGCACCGCGCTCGGTAATTTGGGTGACGGCGGTCTCAGCAATAATTGCCTCGACGGTGGCGGCATCAGACGACACGGGGCAAGTGCAAGAGATATCGCCCACAGTGCGAAAGCGCACAAGCTGTGTCTCTACCGTTTCACCATCACGTGCTGGCGTTAGGTCGGTCAGCGGCACCAACAGTCCATTGCGCGGAATGACTTGCCTTTCATGCGCAAAGTAAATGGGCGGCAATTCTAACTTTTCACGCGCAATGTATTGCCACACATCGAGTTCAGTCCAATTGGAAATCGGGAAGACACGCATGTTTTCGCCCGGATGCACGCGCGTGTTATACAAGTCCCACAATTCGGGGCGCTGCGCCTTCGGGTTCCATTGGCCGAATTCATCGCGGAAAGAAAAAATACGTTCCTTCGCACGGGCTTTTTCTTCATCGCGACGGGCACCGCCAATACAAGCGTCAAAGCGATGTTCTGCGATGGTTTCTAGCAAAGTCACTGCTTGCGCGGCATTGCGCGAATCCGTCATTGGGTTGCGCAAACGGACGGTGCCACGCTTAATGGAATCTTCCACCGACCCAACGATCAAACGCTCGCCTAATTCAGCCACGCGCTTGTCGCGAAAAGTAATCACTTCGGGGAAATTATGGCCTGTGTCAACGTGTACTAAAGGGAAGGGAAACTTGCCAGGGCGGAAGGCTTTTTCTGCGATGCGGAGGAGTACAACGGAATCTTTACCGCCTGAAAAAAGCAGAGCAGGGTTACTGCATTCAGCCGCAACTTCACGCATGATGTGGATCGCTTCCGATTCCAGCCAATCTAAATGGCGACTGCTGGCGGCATCGATAAAATGTTGGTCAACTGGCTTATTCATAAACAAACTTTCAACGCAATTTTTGCAAACTTTCGTAGGAACTTTTTTGTAACTTAGGTGGTAGCACGAATTCGGATTAACTTGCCGTCCACCATATGTAAGCCACACTCTTTTGTATCGGCATTTTCCCACCACCAACGCCCCGCACGTACATCTTCGCCGGGTTGAATCGCGCGCGTGCATGGTTCGCAGCCAATCGATGGATAACCTTTGTCATGCAAAGGGTTGTAAGGCACTTGATTGGCGCGTAAATAGCGCCAAACATCATCCTCAGACCACGCAGCAAGTGGATTAAACTTTTGCATGTTATTCGCGACATCATCTTCTTGCACAGCCAATTCAGCGCGGGTGGATGATTGCGATCGACGTTGGCCAGTCACCCAAGCTTTTTTGCCCGCGAGCGCACGCTGCAGCGGTTCCACTTTACGAATTCTGCAGCACTCTTTGCGCAAGTCGATACTGTCGTAAAACGCATTGCGACCAAATTTATTCACGTACTCGTCCACCGTTGTTTGTTCAGGTTGAAACAGGGTGATGTCGCGACCATAACGCGCAGAAATGCGCGGCAGCATAGCCAAAGTTTCGGCATGCAAACGGCCAGTTTCTAAGGTGAAGATATCAATGGCTAACTCGTTACGAAAGATAATGTCAGTTAGCACCATATCTTCTGCTGCGAGGCTTGAGGCAAACACGGCGGGCGAAAATTCTTCCGCAACGCGCGCCAAGATGGCTTCCGTCTCTTCCAAATGTTCGACAAAATCGACCGGCACGTTCGCGAAGCTCATGCTTTGGCTCCCGCAAGTTTGCCCTGATCTGCTCGTTCTGCGCGGCGGAACAGCGGATTTTTCTGATCCCAAGAGGTTTGGTAACTCTCAGTAAAGTCGGTCAGACCTTTTAACGCATCATGTATGTTGCGGTCTTCCCGCGTCGCAAAGGCATTAAAACCTACGCGCTGCATGTAAAACAATTGGTCACGTAATACGTCACCGATGGCGCGTAGTTCGCCCGTAAAAGCGAAGCGGCTGCGCAAGGTGTAGGCAATGGAATAGCCACGACCGTCGGAAAACTTTGGAAAGTCAACGGCGATCAAGCCAAACAGGGCAATGTCCTCGCCCAATTGCTTGGCTTCTTCATCGCTACCAAACCACACGGCCAAGTCTTTTTGTTGCTGTAGGCGAGGTAATAAAGCCGTGCGTTGTAATAACCAGACTTGCAAGGGGACGATGGTTTTTCCCGTTGGGACGGCGACCGCATCGGGGGTCTCGCCCTCTGCCAATTTCAGCACTGTCCAATCGTCACTGATGATCGCTTTGTCTTTAATGATGTCACGCATATTGTGCTTTCAAAGTCTTAGTAAGTCACCAGTGAACCTGCATCTTCACCATAGTGTTCTTTGGTTTTAATCGGCGTTGCATAGACAAATTCTTTGAACGGGGTGATGCCTAAGCGACCTACTGTATCGATGAAGCGCTCCGCGTCGATGCGGTTCTTCAGATACACCTGAATAATTCGTTCGATGACTTCTGGCATTTGTCCAGCGGAAAAAGAGGGACCGATAATCTTGCCGATTGCCGACTCATTGCCCTGCGCGCCACCGATGGAGACTTGGTAAAACTCACTACCGTCTTTGTCGACGCCCAAAATGCCGATATTGCCCACATGGTGGTGACCACAAGCATTAATACAGCCAGAAATATTTAGCTCAAGTTCGCCTATGTCGTGCAGGTAATCAAGGTCATTAAATCGGTCGGTAATATCGAGCGCGATAGGAATCGACTTTGCGTTTGCCAACGAGCAAAAATCACCGCCAGGGCAGCAAATAATATCGCTGAGTAAGCCTACGTTAGGCGTCGCGAGGCATTGCGCTTTGGCTTCTTGCCACACTTTGAATAGATCAGCAATGCGCACATCGGACAAGACCAGATTCTGTTCGTGCGTAACACGTACTTCGCCAAAGCTAAAACGTTCGGCTAAATCGGCCACGAAATCCATTTGATCTGCCGTCGCGTCACCCGGTGGCACACCTGGCTTTTTAAGCGAGAGCACGACGGCGGCGTAGCCGGATTTTTTATGCGGCTTCACATTGCGTTTCAGCCAATTTGCAAACGCCTTGTTGTCGGTTTTGTGTTGTTCAAATTCGGCGTCAGTGGCGGGCAAGTCAGCGTAGTCTGGTGCGCTAAAAAATGCGGCAACGCGCTTAAACTCTGCTTCAGTCAACGTCGCGGGGCCATCTTTTAAATGCGACCATTCTTCTTCAACTTGCTGCGCAAACACCTCTGGGCCTATGGCTTTGACCAAAATTTTGATGCGTGCTTTGTATTTGTTATCGCGCCGACCATGCGCATTGTAGATACGCAAAATGGCTTCGAGGTAGGTCATTACGTGCTGCCAAGGCAAAAATTCACGAATCACACTACCCAGAATTGGCGTACGCCCCATACCGCCGCCCACCATGACTTTGAAGCCCACTTCACCGTCTGCACTGTGTACAACGGTCAAGCCGATGTCATGCACGGCAATCGCGGCGCGATCTTCCAAGGAGCCGTTGATGGCGATCTTAAACTTACGTGGTAAGTAGGCAAATTCGGGGTGGAAAGTTGTCCACTGGCGCAAAATTTCTGCGTAAGGGCGTGGGTCAATCACTTCGTCAGCCGCTACGCCTGCGAATTCGTCCGAGGTAATGTTGCGCATGCAATTGCCCGAGGTTTGAATTGCGTGCATTTCAACGGAAGCCAGTTCTTCTAAAATTTCTGGCGTATCTTCGAGATTGATCCAGTTGTACTGAATATTTTGGCGCGTCGTGAAGTGTCCATAACCTCGGTCGTACTTACGTGCGATGTGAGCAAACTTACGCATTTGCTGCGACGACAGCATGCCGTATGGCACGGCCACACGCAGCATATACGCATGGCGCTGCATATATAGACCATTTTGCAAGCGTAAAGGAAGGAATTCCTCTTCAGTCAATTCGTTCGCCAGTCTGCGGCGCACTTGATCGCGATATTGTGCGATACGTTCTTTGATAATTTGGTGGTCGTACTGGTCGTAGCGATACATCGTGATGATCCTTATCTATACAAATAATGCGTCCGAATTTGCGTGCCTTTGGCTTGGCGGTATTTTCGTATGGCTACAAAATTTGGCCGCGCAGTAACTTAATCAGAGTTTCCTTTATAGAACCAATTTTGCCGCTACCAAAGTCAATGTGGTTGCCAGCAAGCCGCGTAAAAATTTTTCTGGTACGGCTTTCGCTGCCATCGAACCCAGCGTAATCCCCGGCAGTGAACCGATCAATAATGAGCCCAATAATTCCCAATTAATCGAACCCAACCACCAGTGCCCAATCGCGGCGATGGCTGTTAATGGCACTGCATACGCAATGTCGGTACCTGCAATATGCGCCGACGGCATACGAGGATACAACATTACCAATAAAGTCGCACCGATTGCGCCTGCGCCTATTGACGATATGGTGACCAACACGCCTAATACCAAGCCCGCAAATATCGTCGCGGCAGCAAGTTTGTTGCCCTGCAATTGCTTTTCTGGGTGAGCGTTTAACCACGCCAACATTTTACTTTTGAAGAGCAGGGCGACGACGGTTAATAAAACGGAACAAGCGATGGAATAGCGAATGATTTGGCCGATTTCCTTACTGAGTCCGCCAAAATACTTTAACCCTAAGGTGGCAAGAATTGCGGCAGGCACCGCGCCGTAGCAAAGCAAGCGCACCACATGCCATTCAACGCTACCGCGCAGGCGATGGGTAAATGTACCAGCGGCTTTGGTGATAGAGGCAAATGCCAAGTCAGTACCCACGGCCACCGTAGGTGAAACGCCGAAAATCAACGTCAACAAAGGCGTCATCAAGGAACCACCGCCGACCCCAGTCAAACCAACCAGAGTACCCACTGCAAAGCCGGAAATAATATAGGTTAACGTCATATCGCCTCACGAAAGAGTAGGCATAGTAGTGAACGGCAGGCTTTTCCCCAACTACTTACTACTCATTTGCTTATAGTTGGTTTGCGTATATGCATCTGCGTTGGCCGAGAATTGCACTGATTTTCTTATACTTTATGCAGTATATTTCCTTAGCGCTTATTTATAAAGAGGATATTGGCATTAAATTTATAAAATTGAGGGAGTATATGTAAATGCAAGTGCTATTTGTGCATGGAATGGGGCGCAGTCCGATTTCAGGCCGCTTGCTTATGCACGAACATAGAAAAAAAATCCGTGCTCATAATTCCTTTCGATTTTTTCTTGGCTCCAAATTGGCCATTAGTACTTAAGGTCTGCAAGCAGCCGAAATACCCGCTGCGGTTTCAAAATCTCCTAGCATGGCAATAAACAATGCACTGGTCAACAAGGCTGTTTCACGCGCAGTTTTCAAAATGTGATCACTTGCGGTGCAGTCTCTGCATTTTTTCAAGCATCTGCACTCATTTCCGGTCATACCGAAAACGCCACTTTCGTTCATCGTTAGGCTCTGGGAAAACCACATGCAATAACGTTACTCGAGGTGTTTTGAAGCGGAGATTAACCATTTTTTCAGAACTGTCCCAGATTCAAAGGTTCGTAAATTACTATTGGAGTTTTTAGGGTTAACCCAATAGTAGGCAAATCGATAGGGTATGCGCTCACCAAGTGCGATCAAACGCCCGTGCGTTAACGCGTCGTGTACCAAACTCCAACGAGCCAAAGCCGCACCTCGTCCAGATTCTGCTTCCGATACTAAAGCTGCGGCATCGTCGACTGCAAGACTACTGGACTTAGATTTTTCAGCATTTCCGCCCCACATTGACCACGAGTCGCTCACGCTATGAAGAAGTTTGATTCCTCGCGGGATTTGTCCGCGAGTCCATTTTGTGCCTTGCCTCACAATATTCGGAGCACAAACGGGAATTAACCATTCATTCATCAATTTTATTGACTCTAAACCAGACCAATTTCCATTTCCGAGTCGCACCGCCGCATCTGCTTCGCCTTTCGAGAAATCGATTAATTCACGGCTTGTCAGTATCCGCAATTGAATATGAGGGTGAGCGGCCTCAAAAATTTGTAACCGAGGCAATAGCCACCGATACAAGAAACTTGGTAGCACGGAGAGCGTGAATGGGTGGTTAGACGCTTGCAACTTCATTGTTGCAAGCGCCGATTCAATTTGTTCTAGCGGAAACGCAATGTTCGAAAGAAGCTGTAACGCATGCGTGCTGAGTTTTATTTGCCTACCGACTTTGGCTACCAACGGCAATCCAAGATAGTCACTCAAATTTTTTATTTGCATACTCACCGCAGAGGGTTGCACGTGAAGAAGTTCGGCAGCACGGGCCATTGACCCTGTCTGCTGCACCGCAATGAGTACGCGTAGCGCATTTAAAGGGAGTCGGGAGAGTGTTTTCATTCATCAGATTATATGATGAATGCATCATGAAGTCTTCACCATATTTTTGTAAAAAAGCCGCATTCTTCAGGCATCAACAATGGAGGTTAGATGAAATTATTTTATTCGCCGGGTGCCTGCTCAATTGCAGCTCATATCGCCCTAGAGGAAACAAAAACAAAATTTGATGCCGTACGTATTGTCATCGCGGAAGGCCAGCATCGCCAATCAGAGTTTCTTGCGATTAATCCAGAAGGGCGTCTGCCAACCTTATCCGTCGACAACGAAATCATTACTGAACTTATGGCGATATTGCTTTTTGTCCACCAGCGCTTTCCTGAAGCAAACTTGATGCCTCGCGATGCACTCCAATTTGGGCGTGCCGCAAGCTTAATGTCGTTCTTAGCGACAAATGTGCATATTGCTTTTGCTGGGATCTGGCGTGGCGAACGTTTCACGAATGAGCAAGCGCATTTACCAGGCTTGGGTACACAAGCAATCGATAATTTGCGTCAACATTTTGCTGCGATAGAAGCACGCTTGCCGGATCAAGGTTGGTTCATGGCAACCGGGTTCACCCTAGCGGATATGAATTTACTTCCGTTCTACAGGTTCGGTTGGCGCGTAGGTTTGAATATGGAGGACTATCCACGTTATACCAAGCTTGTGGCCGCCGCGAGCGAACGTCCTAGCGTGATTAACGTATTGAAGCGCGAGGGGATGGCGTCCTTCTTTCCCGTAACGGAAGCAAAATGACACGCGCTTATGTCAATCTGGCGTTTACCCCAAACGTGACAGTGGCGCAAGACCAATGGGGAACGAGTGCGCAAGTTGCGCCCGCTAGAGACCATGACATTGAAGCGCAGGATGGATTGACCCCACCTGCCGTCGCATTTGTACGTCAAACAAACTCCGCATTTTTGGCGACAGTCAACAGCGAAGGTTGGCCCTATGTCCAGCATCGCGGTGGACAGCGCGGCTTTATCCACGTGTTGGACGAGAAAAAAATTGTTATGCCGGATTTTGATGGTAACGGACAACTTCTGACAGTGGGAAATTTAGCGACGTCATCACGGGCAATGCTATTGCTTATAGATTTCAAAGCCAAGCGACGTTTAAAACTCTGGGGTCACGCGCGAGTGGTGCCCGCGAAAGAATGCGAAGTTGTTGTTGAGCTCGAGGGCGCTCGACGGGCGCTGATTTTCGAGATCCAAGCGATGAATTTTAATTGTCCCGCCTATTTACCGGAAATAGCCGACGAAATTGTCACTAGTTTCTTTGCTACGTGATGAAAGATACGACTGCGTCCCATTGGTAAAAGGTCTTAAAAGGTCAAATTTCTATAGAGGTGAGAAAGCATTTTTTCAAAAAAAAACGCTAATAACTATTTTTGGGAACTAAAAAGTATGTCAGGTTGGAATTATCTTCGTTTGCTCGCCTTAGGTGCGATTTGGGGTATGAGCTTCATTTTTATGCGCGTTGCTGCGCCGATGTTTGGCGCTGTTGGGACGGCGCTAATACGGGTTAGCCTCGGTGCGATGGTCTTAATTGGATTACTTCGATGGCAGGGAGTACGTTTGCGATTGTGGTCGAACTGGCGAACGTATGGCGTGATTGGATTGATGAATACTGCCGTGCCATTTAGCTTGTTTGCGTGGGCTGCTCTCTCAATTCCCTCCGCATACATGGCGACGATGAATGCATTAGCGCCCTTATTCACCGCTGTATTTGCGTGGATTCTGATCGGAGAAGCGCTAACATGGCAACGATTTGTGGCTTTTGGAATCGGGTTAGTTGGCGTCGCTGTCTTGGTTGGCATTGGTCCCGCAACGATTACCCTGTCGGTCATCCTCGGTGTCTTGGCCGCATTACTTGCAGCGGTCTGTTATGGATTTGCGGCCGCATTTACCCGCAGATCGGCAATGAGCTTACCGCCGTTGGCTGTTGCTGCCGGAAGTCAGATCACCTCAACCTTGATTTTGCTTCCAGTGTTTTTGATCAACAGCTTATTCAAGCCCCCTTTGGTACTTCAAGCGACGCCGAGCGAATGGAGTACACCACTCGCGGCTGCACTTCTGCTAGGCATTTTATGCACTGGTATTGCATATAGTCTTTTTTTTAGACTTATCGCAGACGAAGGTGCAACACGCGCCATTACAGTGACTTTTCTTGTTCCGGTTGCTGCGAGCTTATGGGCAACTATATTTTTACATGAGTCCGTGACAATTGGCTCATTTGCTGGAATTGCGATGGTACTTTTTGGAACAGCGATGTCATTGAGAAATAAGCCTAAGTTGCCTGCGAAAGCGTGAGGAATTAAAAATTATGAATTGCAAGGAAGTTATTTCGACTTGGCATGAGAACAGCCTTTCACTGATTGGCAACACCCCATTAATTGCGCTGACAAATCTGAGCCCTTCCAAAGGCTTAATTTTAGCCAAAGCGGAATTTATGAATCCTGGAGGAAGCATAAAAGATCGTGCTGCAAAACACATCATCCAAAACGCGATAGAAAGCGGCGAACTACTACCCGGGCAAGCTGTCGTTGAGATGACCAGCGGCAACATGGGTGCAGGGCTTGCAGTGGTGTGCGCCGTCACTGGTCACCCGTTTATTGCTGTGATGTCAACGGGGAATAGTCCACAGCGCGCAGCGATGCTTCGAAGTCTCGGTGCCGAAGTACACCTCATTGATCAAGTCAATGGTGCGCCTGGCGCGGTAACTGGCGCAGACATAGCGGCGGCAGAGGCATTTGCAAAAGAACTCGTACAAAAACGAGGCGCTTTTTATGTTGATCAATTCAATCGTCGCGGCAGCGTTGACGCACATAGATTGACCACCGCTCCAGAAATTTTGCGCGACACGTGTGGCAAAATCGATGCCTTCGTTGCCTGCGTGGGAAGTGGCGGAACCTTAGTTGGCGTTGCTACTCATTTCAAACAATTTGCGCCTAATGTCCTTTGTTTTGCGGTCGAACCGAAAGACGTAGAAATTCTCGCCAACAAGCCGCCTCAGCGCGTCCAGCATCTTTTACAGGGGACCGGATATGGGTTTATTCCTCCGCAATGGGATAACTCAGGCATTACTGGATATCTTTCTGTTAGCGACGACGAAGCGCGCGACATGAAGTGGCAACTCGCTATCAGCGAGGGCTTACATGTTGGGTTTTCCGCAGCAGCAAATGTGGTCGCTGCACGGAAATTACTCGAGAGTGGTCGCCTTCGAAAAGGCGCGCATGTGGTCACTGTACTTTGCGATACCGGGTTGAAATACGGTGACTAACCTTCTAATTTATTAAGATGACGGTTCGCTCAAAAAAACTTAATTTCGCGATCTATGGGCAGCTTTATTTCTAAGGAAACTCTGATTAAGTGACTTTGCGACCAAATTTTGAACCTGCGATGCTCGCTGTACAGTCGTACAGGTGCGCTTCTCGATTCAAACTTTGGTCGCTCGCTTTCCTTATTCAGAGCTTCCGTGAGTGAATCCATCACATAAATTGCATTTGCAGGAATTGTAATGTTTTTTTGGAACAGCTTAGTCATTCAGAAATATGCCACCGTTACCAGCGAAAGCAGACGTACTATTTATGTATGTTTTTTATGAAAACATAGATGTAATTGTAAAAAAATTGGGGACATGGTCGAATGCAAGTGCTATTTGTACACGGAATGGGGCGTAGCCCGATTTCAGGCCGCTTGCTTATGTGGCAACTTAAGAAAGCGGGCTACCTTCCCAGCAGTTTTGCTTATAGCGCGGCGCTAGAAAACTTTGATCGCATTCGTGGTCGTTTAATCAAGCGATTAGGGGTGCTGGCAGAGAAGGGCGACTATGTGGTGATCGGCCACTCTTTGGGCGGCGTGCTCCTGCGTTCGGCCATCAATGCTTTGCCCAGCGACATCAGACAACCACGGCATTTATTTTTGTTGGGTTCGCCGCTGGTTTCTTCAAGAGTTGCCCGCACGATGAAAGACCAAGTGCTGTTTCGTTTCTTGACGGGTGATTGCGGCCAACTTTTAGCATCGGAGCAGCGCATGAGCGAAATCGAGCTCACCACCTGCCCGATAACCGTCATCGTCGGCACCAAG
>JAIETO010000175.1 GCA_019745005.1 Burkholderiaceae bacterium | reverse complement strand
AATCATCGCCTGAAGACCAAAACTACTTCAAGGATATTGATTTCAGTGCCAGCACGGTGAAGGCTCGTTGGCAAGCGGGTGCGAACGATTGTCAACGCGCCTTACGGCACAAGTCATGGCTATTGCCGTTGCCGCCGCATGCGGGTTTAGTGATACATGAGTTGCCGCAGGATTAGTTTCTCTTACTTTTGAACCGCAAAGACGCAGAGGGCGCAGAGAAAAGCTTTGTTCTCTGCGCCCTCTGCATTTCTGCTAGACATTTGTCTTAAGTCACGTTTTTCTTATACTTCCTACAGTAAATTTTGGTTACGCTTATATACAAAGCGCAAACCTAGATAAATAAAATAAAAAACAGGCAGTATGTGAAAAATTAACTTCCCACCGCAAAAAAAGAAGGCAAGAAGAACTATCTCGCCTTCCTTTGCGCCTTTGCGGTGAGGTTTTAATTTTTAAGCTTTAACGCTCAATCGCCAATGCCACACCCATGCCGCCGCCTATGCATAAGCTAGCGAGGCCTTTTTTCGCGTCGCGGCGGATCATTTCGTGGATCAAGCTGACCAAAATACGGCAACCTGAAGCACCGATCGGGTGGCCAATCGCGATAGCGCCGCCATTCACGTTGATTTTGCTGGTGTCCCATTCCATTTGCTTATTCACACCAATGGCTTGGGCGGCGAAGGCTTCGTTAATTTCCATAAGGTCGAGATCTTGATGCGTCCAGCCGGCTTTCTTCAGACACAATTGGGCGGCAGGTACTGGTCCCATGCCCATGATGGTGGGGTCAATACCGGCGGAGGAATACGCCTTAATATGCGCCAAAATCGGCAAACCCAAAGCTTGGGCTTTTTGTGCGGTCATCATAATCACGGCGGCAGCGCCATCGTTTAAGCCAGAGGCGTTGCCGGCTGTCACTGTGCCTGCTTTATCAAAGGCGGGGCGCAAGCTGGACAATGATTCCAGCGTGGTGCCATGCTTGATAAATTCGTCAGAATCAAACACCGTCGTGCCTTTTTTGGTGACGATTTCATACGGAATGATTTCGTCTTTAAACTTGCCCGCCTTTTGCGCTGCTTCGGCTTTGTTTTGCGAGGCGAGGGCGAACAAATCTTGTTCTTCACGCGTTACGCCGTATTTTTTGGCGACATTTTCTGCTGTGATGCCCATGTGATATTGGTTATACACATCCCACAAACCATCAACGATCATGGTGTCGACTAATTTAGCGTCGCCCATGCGGAAGCCATCGCGTGAGCCGTTCAATACGTGGGGTGAAGCGCTCATGTTTTCTTGTCCGCCCGCAATGATGATGTCGGCGTCGCCCGCTTTCAAAGCTTGCGCCGCGAGATGCGTGGCTTTCAAACCGCTACCGCATACTTTATTGATGGTCATGGCGGGCACCATGTCGGGCAAACCCGCACGAATAACCGCTTGGCGTGCCGCATTTTGCCCCACGCCAGCCGTGAGAACTTGACCCATAATCACTTCGCTAATCGCATCACCACTGATGCCCGTTTTCGCCAACAGCGCTTTAATGACATGCGCGCCAAGATCAGACGCGGCGACCTTCGCCAACGAACCACCGAACTTACCAACTGCAGTACGGCCTGCAGCAACAATAACGATATCTTGCATGAGAGACTCCTTGATTGTGGCCCGATTTATGAATCGGTTTGTGGGTTAAACGGATTAACCGCAATAGATTACACCACGTCGCCTTGATTGGCGAATTTGCGCTAACGCAAAGATCAAGGCGAAAAAAAACTCCCGACTTGCGGGAGTTTCTTCAGCGTCGAGAAAAAAGTACTTCTCGACTTATTTCTTTTTTGGTGTCGCTTTTTCTGCAGCTTGTGTGAATTGCTTAGTCGCATTCGCCAAGTTGTCTTCCAAAGTTTGTACAGCTTGCTTAGTTGTTTTTGACAACTGCTCGTAACCAGCGTTGATGTTACCAACCACAGTTTTCAATGCAGTAACTGCTTGCTCTGAACCAGCTGGTGCGTTCTTTGTTACTTGGTCGATCAAGTCGTTTACTTTTGCATTTGTTTCAGCAATGTGTGCTTCAACTGCTTTAGTGAACTCTTGCTGAGTTGCTGTAGTGATGCTTGCCAAATGACGGCCATAAGCCATGGCTTTTTCAGCGGTTGGCTGTGCTTGCGCAGTTGCCAAAGACATGGCTTCTTGTGGGTCTTTCGCAGCAACTAATTGCTTAGCAGCGGCTGTGCTTTCTTCAAACGATGCCTTCGCAGCGTTCACGTTCAAAGCGACCAATTGCTCCAAACCTTCGAAGGCTTTTTTGTTCAATGAAGTCAAAGAAGCGAATTGCGCTTCGAGACCGGCTTTAGTTGCGGCGATGAATTGTTCTGGTGTTGTAAACATAATGTGCTCCAAAAGTTAAAAATGAATGTTAAAAATGAACATGGCTGAAAACCAATATTGGCAGTGACGTCCAAATGATTTATAACGAATGGTGCACTGCAACATAATCTATTCTACTGCTTTTTTTGCTTGCGTCAAGTATTTTTTGTGCGGCGCACAAAAAAGAACTTTTTTGGCAAGACTGTCCTGCATTACTTTTTAATCTGCCCCGTATTACATGTTTTGCTCACCGTGTATGCGAAAATTCGCCCATGACTACGATGACCTATTCTCCCAACCTTACTACTTTAGCCGCTTCCCCCACTTTATCAAGCTGCCATCCACAGGATTTGCCCTGGGTGCCTTGGGCCATGCCGGGTGCGGCTTTTAAATTACTCAGCCTTGAGCCTTCAGCACAGCGTTTTAGCTTACTGATTAAAGTCGCCGCCAATGCGCCCGCGCCGCGCCACCGTCACGTGGGTGCCGTGGAAGGCATGGTTTTGGAAGGGAGTTTCTTTTATGACGATGCGCCAGAAGCCATTTACCAAGCCGGAACTTACTTGCTCGAACGCGCAGGTGCTGTGCATCGCCCTGTGAGTCACACTGGGGCAGTCATGTTTTTAGTGTTTCATGGTGCAATTGAAGGCTTGAATGACGCCGACGAGGTCATCGGCAAGATCGACTGGCGTTGGCATGAAAAAGCATGGAAAGCGGCGCTGATTCCGCCTATAACAGAAGACACAACACACAATCGTGAAGAATTGTTGAATCCGCGCTAATTCGCAACCAACTTGATTGACAGCCAAAGCGAAAACATCAACACTTCGTTGCCATAGGGAATGAAAAATTCTGATGTAAAACATCGCGCAATCAAAATCAAGTCCACGAGTCCAGCATGCCTGCCGCACACCCAACCGCCAAACTGCGTATTTTATTGGCAGACGATGACGAATTCATGCAGCAAGCAACCATCATCATGCTGCAAAGTTTAGGTCATACGGGCGTGGCTGTTGATGATGGTGCCAAAGCGCTGGCTTGCTTGGCGCAGCGTTCGTTTGATATTGTGTTGCTTGATATCATGATGCCGGAAATGGATGGCCTTGCTTGCTTAGCAGCGATACGCCAAGCAGAGCAGCTAAGCGGCCGACATCAGCGTATTATCATGCTCACTGGGCATGCTGAACCGAGCGATGCGCAACGATTAAAAAAAAGGGGCGCAGATGGCTATATTGCCAAGCCTTTAAATATCAGCAAGCTAGCAGCAGAGTTGTCTCGCGTTGTCGGTCACAAAAATTAAGAAGCGTATTTCGCACATGCAAAAAATATTCGCTGTTAAAGTAAAGTCCAGAAGTTAACCAAGTAATGGAGCCAGACAATGTCAAAGATTGTTCGAGTTAGCCCCGAATTACGCGAATTTCTCGCCGCGCCAGAAAGCCAAGAAGTAGACGGCAGCGCCTTTGCTGCACATGGCTTTTGGATGCCAGGCGTGGTATTGATGCGCAATTTGCAATTCACGTCCAAAGCGTTGATTATTTGCACGATTTTTCTCATTCCATTGGCTGTCTTGGCATGGACCTACAATAAGAACACGCTAGACGCGATTGAATTTTCCTCAAAAGAGCGCTTGGGCGTTGAATACAACCGCGAGATTTTTCCGGTGATTCAGTATGCGCAGTTGGTGCGGCGCGATTCACGAGTATTAGCAAACACTGGCAAAGAGCCGGAGTCATTCAATTCAAATAAGGAAAAATTAAGTGCCGCACAAGCCAAGCTCGCGCAGGTAGACACCCGCTTGGGCAAACAACTGGACACGGCGAAGTCGTACGAAGCGGTGAAAGCAGCATTTGCACAAACCAGCAACGCCCATACTGCAGACACCCTGTTTGCCAGCCACAGTCAACATATCGCCGCGCTGATTTCCTTAATTAGCCAAGTGAGTGACAACTCCAACCTCTCCCTCGACCCCGACGTAGACAGCTATTATGTGATGGATGCAATGATGTTCCGTGCACCAGACATCATCGAATACTCAGGTAAATTGCGCGGCTTAGGCTTAGCGATTTTAAAATCTGGCAGCATCACCCCGGAACAGCAGCGCACCCTGAGCGAACTCATCGCCATTGCCGAATACCAAGGACGCAATATGTCCGATGGTCTCGCCAAAGCCATCGCATCTAACCCCAGCATGGCAGAACGCATCAAAGCGAAACTAGCCTTGGATGACACATCGGTTTTTTTTAATACCGCACGCAAGTTGGTCGTCGATCAACAAGATTTTTCACCCGAAGCCCAAAACCAATTTTTGACTGCAGCAAATCGAACCACCAGCGAAGAACTTGACTTAGTGCAACGACTCGCAACGGAGCTTGACTCTTTAATCGCACGACGAGTGGCCAGCCAGACGCGTGAGCTGATTGCAATTGATTCGCTGGCTCTATTTTGCACGGTGCTAGCCGCCTATTTGTTCTACAGCTTTTTCTTGGTCACACGCGGCGGTTTGCAATTAATTAGCAGCCATTTGCAAGAGATGGCAGAAGGCGATTTGCGCCGTGCACCGGCCAAACCTTGGGGCCGGGACGAGCCTGCCGTGGTAATCGCCGATTTACGTAAAGCCTATGATTCTTTGCATGCCTTAATCCGCACGGTGCGCCATTCTGCGCGAGCCTTACACGCCACTAGCGAAGAAATTGCCGCCGCCAGCCTAGATTTATCGGGGCGCACTGAAGCCGCCGCCGCCTCACTTGAAGAGCAAGCATCGGCGATGGAAGAAATTGGCTCCACCGTAGCGAATACGGCCGAGCGCGCCACGCTCGCGGCAAAGTTTGCAGCGGATAATGCGGTAGTGGCAGAAAAAGGCGGCCAAGTGATAGGCACCGTGGTGCAAACCATGCAAAACATTCACGCTTCGTCGTCAAAAATCAATGACATCATTGGCGTGATTAACGGCATCGCTTTCCAAACCAATATTCTTGCTTTAAACGCAGCAGTCGAAGCAGCAAGGGCAGGCGAAGCGGGGCGCGGCTTTGCGGTGGTGGCAAGTGAAGTACGTAGCCTCGCGCAACGCAGCGCGGATGCGGCGCGCGAGATTAAAGAGTTAATTTCCAATAGCGTCGACCAGATTTCCAGCGGCACGGCCGTGGTCGAACAAGCGGGCAGCACCATGCGCACGATGGTAACCAACGCGCAGCAGATTAATACTTATTTAAACGAAATCTCCAGCGCCGCCAAAGAAGAAGCCGAAGGTGTTGCGCAAGTCACGAAAGCGATTCAGGAACTGGACGAAAGCACCCAATCAAACGCGGCACTGGTGGAAGAAACGTCGGCAGCATCCGCTTCGCTTACCGACCAAGCGCAAACTTTGCAGGGTGAGATTGCTAATTTCAAAGTGTAATAGGACTTACACAAAACAGACGTTGGCGATGTTGCTTTGCTTCGGCGTGCCATCGCAATTTCGCATAAGTCAAATGTAATTGGATTTAGTTACCACTCGAAGGTCTTTCTAAGCTGTACTTAGAAAGACCTTTTTCTTTTGAAAACGCCTGCGCTTACGCTCAATTGCGTAGCTTTCTTTCTGACAAACTTCAGATTAACTCCCCTTTTTCGCTAGGCGTTGGTGGCTTTACCTTGCCTCAGATCGCGTCGTTCTCCACATTTTTTCTGATTTTAAAACCCCATCGACGGTCATTTGCTTGACATATTTAAAACGGATAATCGCGCCAAAATCTTCAACTCTAGGCGCATTTTGTTCGCTACAGAGTGGTTGGTTTTCCATATCGCCTCTTTGAATAACGAGCCAAAATCATGACCAAACCAAATATCTACGTATCTGCGATTGCCGTACTTGCCCTCACCGCATGTAATAGCAAAAACCTCGAAATCAACGACCCGAATGCGCCAGTTGAAGGCACCATCATGAAAGTGACGTTGTTGGAAACCACCGACATCCATCAAAACCTGTTGAGCTACGATTACTATGGTTTGAAGGCAGATACTAGTCTTGGTTTGGAGCGTACTGCCAGCTTGATTAATGCGGCGCGTGCTGAAAACCCAAACAACGTCTTGCTTGACGATGGCGACAATATTCAAGGCACCTTGCTAGGCGATTATCAAGCCGTTGCTTCGCCCGTAAGCTGCAGCGGCACGCTGGCTTTGCACAAAGTAACGAACGCCTTGAAATACGACGGTGGCGGCTTGGGTAATCATGAGTTTAACTACGGCCTTGGTTTTCTAAGCCAAATTACGAACAGCGATTTTGCCGTACCTGGCGTGCAAAAAGGCGCGAATTGCGGCGCCCCCAATTATCCTTTGGTACTGTCAAATGTGGTCGGCGTGGCAAGTCAAAAACCTATTTTCAACCCCTACGCGATCATCCCAAAAACCTTCAAAGCCACCAAGCCCGATGGCAGCACGATCGATGTGAAATTTAACGTCGGCATTATGGGTTTTGTGCCACCACAAATTCTTGATTGGGATCAAAAAAATCTCGCTGGCAAAGTCGTGGTGAACGGCGTACAAGAATCAGCGAATCAATACGTGCCTGAATTACGCAACAAGGGCGCAGATCTGATCGTCGCCTTGTCTCATGGTGGTTTGGACGATTCACCGTACAGCCCGAAGATGGAAAACGGCAGCTTATACCTGACCACAACTGGTATCGACGCCTTGCTGTTAGGTCATTCCCATTTGATTTTTCCAAAAGCAAAAGAAGTCGGCGGTCCAGCGATTGATGGTTCCTTGGCAAAATTATCGCCAACCCAAGTTAACACCACGACGGGCATGATCAATGGCGTGCCAGCAGTCATGGCGCAAAGCTGGGGACGTCGCTTGGGTATCATCACCATGGTCTTGAAGTACACGTCGGGTAAATGGGTGGTACAAAAAGAGCAAACCAATGTTGAATCACGCGGCTTCAAATACACCGATGGCACCACCATCGTCGCCGCCGATCCAAGCATCGCGCCTTTGGTCGCGACCGAACATCAAGCGACCATCAACTATGCAACCCAGCCGTTAGGCACCACTACCAACTTCGAAATGTCGGCATTTTTCGCATTAGTGGGTGACGTCAGCGCGATTCAAATCGTTAATCAAGCACAGTTAGATTACGTCAAGAACTTCATCACCGCATCGACTGACCCTGCTCTTGTGGCCTTGAAAAACGTCCCCGTTATTTCGACCAGTGCGCCATTTAAGGCAGGACGCAATGGCGCGGGCGACTTCACCGATGTCGCACCAACCGCAACCATCGCCAACCCGGTCGGCTTGCAGGTGAGAAATCCCGGAGATTTGTACACGTTTAGCAATAACAATTTGCAAGCCGTTCGCATCAAAGGCAGCGATTTGAAAAATTGGCTAGAGACAGCAGCAAAACAATTCGCTCTGATCGACCCTAATTTGGCAACCGAGCAAGACCTCGTACCTTCGTATTCGACGATTTTTAATTTCGACGTTTTCTATGCTGAAAATAACGCCCTTAAGTATCAAATCGATGTTACGAAAGCAGCCGGCAGCCGCATTGTGAATTTAACTTACGCGGGCAAATCCATTGCTGACACTGATGACTTCATCGTAGCAACCAATGATTTCCGTGCTGGTGGCGGTGGCAACTTCCCCGGTATTGATGGCAGCAAGACGATTATTAAATCGCCTGATGCGAATCAAACCATCGTGGCGGAATACCTCAAGAAGCAGGGCGCAATTACCGCTGCAGCAAACGGTTCGGCGCAAAGCTGGATCTTCGTTAAAACCACGACAAACGGCCCAGTGATTCTGCGTTCGGCACCAGGCAAATTGGCGGTTGCGCAAGCGCTGGGACTTGCCCGCGTCAAGTCTGAGGGTAGCTTAGACGCAAGTGGCTATGCGAAATATGCAATTGATCTAAGCAAATAGTCGGAGTAAGCAAACCGCTTATTCATTCTCAAGTCGAAAAGGAGCGCACGCATGATTTCTATTCCACGACAACATCTGGTTGCGGTTGCTTTAGTCGCCGTATTTGGGTGCGCACTTTTTCTACGTTTTCAGGAACGCATGCCGGCTAACCATGAAGTCGAATCAGTAGCGCAAAAGGCGCTGTTTGGCCAAGACTTCATGGCGCGTGAGCGGCTCAAACAGTGGGCTGAGCTCGGACTACCCGTGGCGCAGCGCGAACTTGGGCTGGTGTATGCAGCACTTCCGAATCGCCAAGCAAAAGCGATCACCTCACTCACTAACGCGGCGGACGCGGGCGATGTGGAAGCGCAGTTTTTTCTCGCCGAAACATATTACAAAGGTCGCTTACAAGTCGAAAAAGATTTCCGTTTAGCCATGCGCTGGTATCACGCCGCCGCCAAGCAAAATCATGGCGGCGCAAGCCTCATGTTGGCGCGCATGACCAAGGCGGGCGAAGCCTGCGTGCCAGACCCAGTTGTCGCCGCACAATGGCTGATTGCCGCTAGCAAACAAGGCAACGAGCAAGCCATGCTCTTACTATCCAATGCCTATGCCAGCGGCGACGGCTTAGCACGCGACGAAGCGCTTGCGCAGTATTGGCTGCATCGCTCAGCCGAGGCCGATTACCCAATCGCCTTACAAACCCTTGCGTTACAACTCGAACAATCACCGGAGCACGGTGAAGAAAATCGCGTTAAAGCCAGACACATCGTCAAAGAAATGAGTGATGAACGTTTAATGAATTGGAAGCGGTATCAATAATCTTCGAGGCGTTGCAGGCACACAAGGTTTGCTTTAGGTTGGCTAACAAGTCTCACGACAGCGCATCCCAATGTCCTGTACACCTCGGTTTTTTAGCTCATTGAGCACCGCTAACCAGAACTTAGCGACCTCCTTGACCGATATCGAGAGGCCAAGCGAATTTTACTTAAGGATGCTCTGATTAAGTTACTGCGCAATCAAATTTTGTACCTGCGACTCCGGCTACCGTGCTCGCTACACTTAATCAGAGTTTCCTTAACTTCCATATTAACTCCCATTGCAAGTTAAATCGCCTTGCTAATGACGCGCGGATTGTCGCGCATTTTGATAACGATACAGTCCAGATGCGCATCGGGTAAATCGGCCCAAAGGGCGCGATTACCCTTGGGTGATTTGCAACAAGACGCGATCCCTTTTCCTTAAGATGAGCGTGGGTGAGACATCGACATCGACCAGCTCTTTGAAGAGTTCAAAGATTTTGTGGGTGAATAAACTTTTGGCAAACAGTGTGAGAATTTGAGCGTCCATGCCAATTAAACACAACTGATTTTTACCCACCAGTTGTGGCTCGAAACAACCGCCGCTGTCGCGTAGCCTCGTGGAAGTGCATACCGCCAGCGATGTGTAACAAAGCATTGAGCAAGATTTTGTCGCTCCATGGCATAAAGTGATGAACTTAGATCGATTTGATCTGGTGTAAATCAGGCGTAGTTGAATTTAAGCGTGCTGTGTCGGCACCACTGGTACGACGCGTTTTTGTACGCCCGTCAGTAATTTTATTGATTTGCTTTAAAATAGAGCGCAATCGCCATATAAATTTGATTAAATATGGGGAGTATATTGATTTTTAAAATCACGCTCGGCTTTGGTTGAATAGTGACATCACGCGACCGTCTTGAATTTCAAGTTGAGATCACTCCAAGGTGACATAACTTTGAAAGTAGCTAGGTTCTTGTTTTTGTAAAAAACGCCACTGCATCCAGTCAATAAATCCTAATCAAAAAACTGCACCGATTGCTAACGCGACATATGAAAAACTATTACGCATAGTTATTTCATTAGGGATTAATCTTTGCAACACGAGTTGCGTGACGCCCGCCTTGAAACTTAGCGTTAAGAAACGTGTTCACGATGTCGATCGCCGTGCCGATACCGACCACTCGCGCACCGATACAAAGAACATTGGCGTCGTTGTGCTCTCTAGCCATCCGAGCGCTCAAGGGCTCGCTACAAACTACTGCCCGCACTACATTATGGCGGTTTGCCGCTATGCTCATTCCCACCCCAGTTCCGCATACCAAGATTGCGTACTCAATTTCGCCATCCTTGATTGCACGCGCTACGGCATGCGCAAAATCGGGGTAATCACATGAATCGGTGGTCGTTGTGCCAAAGTCGCGTACGACAACGCTGTGCTTCATTAATTCTTCTATCAAAGAACGCTTCAGTTCAAGACCCGCGTGATCGCTGGCTATGCCAAGTTGTTTAGTCATAATCGGCTTCTAGAAAAAAATGAATATTTTGATTCGTGAATGCTCGTCATTTGATACGCGTGTCGCCTCGACCGCCCAATGCGCGTGTTGAAATGGATGGGCGACCACGAACCATCGGCTAGAAAACCCCAGCGTCACCTTTAATAAAGGCGGCTTTCCATTGACGATAGCCAGCGAGTTCCGCGTCAGTAACTGGCGCTGATCCAATGTGTATTTGGCCGATTGTTGCGCCGAGGGTTCTATTTGGCACGTGCCCGATCCGAACCTTCCAATCCCCAGCAATCGCGGCCTGCTTGGCTTGTTCAATCGTTTCGAACTCCGATTCACCGTAGGCGGTGCTGACAATAAGGAGAAAATCTTCTTCAGATACGATGAATTTCTTTCCTTGAATTTGGATGGACTCACCAGCCTTCAACACAACCTTGTCAATTTTTAGAATTTTATTGATCGCAAATTTTCCATCACCGCGCTTACTTGCTAGAAGATCGCCCTCTTTAAATGGGAAATGTTTGTAGTCTGGTGGGAAAAAGTTACCTGCGTGACTGCTCATGCATTGTAATGTCAGCACGACTAGAAAAAATAGCTTGAACGCTTGTCTCATTAACATTCCTAAATCAACTCAGCTACCCTGCATAAACGCCATATACAAATCACGCGCCCTCGTGGCGATTTCACCTACGCCAAGTTCGCGTAATTCAAAACGATTACAAGGCGTGACTTTGCCGAAATTTCCCGTATTGAAGATTTCTTTCGCCGTAAATAACTCATCGGGTTTGACCGTGCGTTCTTCGACCTTGATGCCGGCCTCTTTCAGCAAGCCAATTACTCGCGCGCGAGTGATGCCTGATAAGAAGCTTCCATTCGCAATCGGTGTCACGACTTCGTCCGCTTCGGTGACGAAAAATAAATTTGCTGTGGCAAATTCGGCGACGTTGCCGTGTACGTCGCACACCACGGCGTTATCGAAACCGCGTTTTTTCGCGTCGACCAAGGCACGTGTGGTGTTGGGGTATAGGCAGGAGGCTTTTGCGTCGGTGGGTGCCATGCTGGGGTCTGGGCGGCGCAACGTGGATAAACAGGCCGAGAAGCCGGTGAACGGCGGCATGGGCGCGTCAAACAGGGTCAAGGCAAAGCCTGATTCACCTTCAGGAATTAATAATCCGCCTGTGCCAAACACTAACGGGCGGATGTACAAAGCGGCGTCAGACGGAAACTGCGCTACGCCTTCGCGGCACAAGGTTTCCATCTCGTCCACCGTGTAGGGGCATTCCAAACCCAAGCGCTGCGCTGATTGAATCACCCGCGCTAAATGCAGGCGGAGGTCGGGCATGTGCCCGCGTATCGAGCGTGCGCCGTCAAACACACTCGACCCCAGCCACACCGCATGATCCATCGCGCCGAAGAGCGGCGTATTTCCTTGATTCCAGCTACCTTTAAAGTATGTGAGATACATATATATGCCTCTTTGTATGCGCGAATTTGCTTGATGTTGCACGAGTTTTCGGAACGGGATTAGTCGCCGCCAAGATTCTCAATGTAACATGACGCTTACCCCGTTGCGCGTCACCGCGCGCCTTTTTTCTGCGAACGTTTTTACCTGAGCTTAGCTAAGCTTAAGTGAGTTAACCTGCGATGAGCGAGCAAACCACACCGTCTATTTCCTTTTCGGCTGCCTTCGTTTTTTGGCTCAAGCTGGGCTTTATTAGTTTTGGCGGACCGGCAGGGCAAATCGCACTCATGCATCAAGAGTTGGTCGTGAATAAACGCTGGATATCTGAGCGGCGTTTTCTGCACGCGCTGAATTACTGCATGGTGTTACCTGGCCCCGAAGCACAGCAATTGGCGACCTATATGGGTTGGCTGATGCACAAAACTATAGGCGGCATTACAGCGGGCGTCTTATTCGTTTTGCCGTCGCTGTTCATTTTGATTGGCTTGTCTTGGCTGTATATCGCGTACGGCCAACTACCACTTGTTGCGGGCTTGTTTTACGGCATTAAGGCTGCGGTGCTTGCGATTGTTTTGCACGCAGCGGTGCGAATCGGGAAACGCAGCTTGCAAAATAAATTGCATTGGGGCGTGGCGGTTCTGGCTTTTTTTGCGATGTTGGTAGCGCAGATTTCATTCCCTCTTATCGTCGTTGTAGCCGCGCTGATAGGCGTTGCCGCTGCCCGTTGGTGGCCGCAATTCATTACGCCAAACGCTGCGCATAAAACTGGGAACGCGCAACTTGGCGCAGCGATTATTGATGACCACACGCCTACACCAGCCCACGCTTTATTCAGTTGGTGGCGGTTGTCACAAGTGGTTTTGTTTGGTGCGGTAATGTGGTGCGTGCCGATGTTGGCGTTATGGCAGCGCTTAGGCTGGCAACATAATTACACGCAAATGGCGTGGTTCTTCACCAAAGCTGCCTTGCTGACTTTTGGCGGCGCGTATGCCGTTTTGCCATATGTCTACCAAGGTGCGGTCAGTGAATTTAGATGGCTTACGCCAAGCCAAATGATTGATGGTTTAGCGCTGGGTGAATCAACACCAGGCCCACTGATTATGATCGTGGCTTTTGTCGGATTTATAGGCGCGTATGTGCTGCGCCTGTGCGGGCCTGACCAACAATTCTTGGCCGGTGTTCTTGGTGCTTGTTTAGTGACGTGGTTCACTTTTTTACCCTCATTCATTTTTATTTTGGCGGGCGGACCATTTATTGAAAGCACGCATAAGCAAATTTCTTTCACGGCACCTTTGGCAATGATCAGCGCGGCAGTGGTTGGTGTGATCGCCAGCTTGGCGCTGTTTTTTGCGTATCACGTGCTTTGGCCAGCGGGCTTTGCAGCGCGCATTGATATCGGCGCGGCGGTATTGGCTTGCGCAGCGGCGTGGGCCTTGTTTCGACGGGCTTGGTCGGTCATCCCGCTGTTAATTATTAGCGCGCTGCTGGGGATGGCAATGCGTTTTCTGTTTTAAAGTCTGCAAATCACTTTACATAAGAAAACCTCTCAACACAGAGACGCAGAGACACAGAGGAAGAACGAAGGCAAAGAACATGGTTTTTTTGCTTTTCTCTGCGGCGCGTTCGTAACGCCTTGCTTTATCTCGGTGTTGAGAGGTTTTTGATCTTTTTGATTAGCGATGAATTTCATCAGTACCAAGTCTGAACATAGCCGAGATTTATAGATACTTCAGTAGGTATATTTTGTTAGCGCTTTATTTACATGCGCAAACTGAATTAAATTTTTTATATTTGCGAGAGTATATTGTTTTCTAGTGATCGCGCTGCTACCCGTTTGTTAACGCTACACTTTCCTTTTCCCTCTTACGACAAGTCACTATGCGCACTCATCTTCTTCGTAACAAACGCAAAACCTCCCATTTGGCGCAAGTTTCCCTGGCCGCGCTCGTGGGCTGCGCTTCATCGCTCACGTATGCAGTGGATAGTCCCAAAGAAGCCACGAGCGACAACCGCCTGAAGATGGAACAGAAGATACTCAGCAAGAAAGCGCCTATCGCCCATTTGGTAGAACGCATCTCCGCCCAGCGCATCGACGGCATCATCAAAAAACTCGCTGCCTTTGAGACGCGTCATACAGAGTCCGACACGCTATCGGATACGCGCGGCATCGGTGCGGCGCGGCGCTGGATCAAAGCGGAGTTAGAAAAATGCAGCAACGGGCAACTTGATGTGAGCTTTGATAGTTTCATTGAACCGGCGGGGCGGCGTCTGAGCAAACCGACAGAGATCGTGAATGTCGTGGCGAGCTTAAAAGGTGCAACCACGCCTGAGCGTTATTTTGTGGTGAGTGGACATTACGATTCACGCGCTACCGATGTGATGGATGCCAACTCAGCAGCACCCGGTGCCAATGACGATGCGTCCGGCACGGCAGCAGTAATGGAAATGGCCTGCGCGTTTGCGCAAGAGGCAAAGCATCACCCCTTTGATGCCAGCATCGTGTTTATGGCTGTGGCGGCAGAGGAGCAAGGATTAATCGGCGCAGCCCATTGGGCGCAACAAGCGAGAGAGCGCAACCTGAATATCGCCGGCATGTTTACCAACGACATCATCGGCAGCTCACGCGATGAAAATGGTGTTGTCGATAACAAGCAAGTACGCCTGTTTGCTGAAGGCATTCCGGCCTTAAAGGAATTACCTGAGGCGATACGCACCTTGGTATCAACAGGTGGCGAAAGCGATTCACTCTCGCGCCAACTCGCGCGCCATGTGAAAGAAATCGGCGAACGTTACGTGCCGAATTTTACCGTCAGCATTGTGCACCGACGTGACCGCTATTTACGCGGCGGCGATCATATTCCCTTCTTGGAGCGTGGCTACGCTGCATTGCGTTTTACGGAGCCGAACGAAGACTTTAACCATCAACATCAAAACATACGTAAAGAAAATGGCCTGCAATACGGCGACTTACCGGACTTCGTTGATCCAGATTACGTCGCAAAAGTCACCCGCATCAACACGGCAGCCTTGGCCTCCTTGGCCTACGCGCCTGCCGCGCCCAGCAAAGTACAAGTAAAAACACAACAGCTAGAAAACGACACCCATTTGGTGTGGGAGGCCAATACCGATGCTGATTTGGCAGGCTACCGCGTAGTCTGGCGCGACACTACAAGCAGCATTTGGCAAGGCGGCGAGTTTGTCGGCAACGTGACCGAGTTTCGCGTCAAAGGACGTTCAAAAGACAATTTTTTCTTTGGTGTACAGGCGGTAGACCAAGCGGGAAATGTCAGCGTCGCGAGTTATCCTTTGCCTTTGCGGTGATACCCGAAAGAATGCCTGGTTTTAGAAATGTTTCGCTGGCTTCTTAAATGACTTGCGCGCTGGGATTTGCATCACAGCGCGCAATTTATTTTCCTGGCCTAAGTGTTGGCCTAATTATTCTTTCAAATTCTTCTCTAAGAACTGCGCCACACGGTTCCAAAAATCGATTTTGTTTTTTTCTGCAAACCAACCGTGGCCTTCTTCCTCATAGGCAATCCATTCGACTTTTTTGTTGTTCACTTTGACGGCATCACGGAATTTGTAACCGTGCTCAATCGGCACTCTTCGGTCTTCGCCGCCATAAGCAAGTAAGAGAGGTTGCGTAATTTTCGACGCCAAATTGATTGGTGAGGTTTCAGCCAATTGTTTCGCATCTTTCTTCGGGTCACCAATTAACACAGGCATCCCATGTTCTTTGTATGCAGCCCCTGCATCGCCCCAACGCGCGGTGTACATCAAATTAATGTCTGTAACTCCTAGCCAATTTACACCACAGCGATAAAGATCTGGATGTTTGATCAGCCCCATTAATGTCGCGTAACCACCATAGCTTGCCCCGGCGATGCAAATCTTTTTCGGATCAACGATGCCTTTCTTTATTGCCCATAAGGTTGCATCGGCAATGTCGTCCTGCATCGCTAGACCCCATTGCTTCCAGCCTGCCTTGTAATGTTTTTGACCAAAGCCCGTGCTGCCGCGAAATTCAGGTTCAATCACAACATAGCCTTGCGCTGCAAGAAATTGCGCCTCTTGCGTCCACCCCCATTCGTTGCCTCTTGTGTAAGGGCCACCATGCACTAATACAACTGCTGGAGATAGCTTGGTTTGCTTTGCTGGTTTCGTAATTGTTAATGGAATCGTCAGCCCATCACGTGCGGGGATTCGCGTAAATTCTTGTCTAGCCATAGCTTCGGCTTTGATCCAAGGGCGGCTTGCGCCAACGCTTGAAAGTGATTGTTTTGCTACGTCATAAAGAAGAAAAACCGTTGGTTGTCGGTCTGAATAGGCACGAACTAAAATCTGCTTAGGGTCGACACACTCACCGCACGTTATTCTGTTTACGGTTGTTGGCAGCAATGCATCCACTTTCGCTTGAAGCGCCTTCAAATTGGGATCAAACCAAAACGTGCTTTGCGCATCGGCGGTGTACCGAACACCTAATAAGCGCCCACCGTCGCCAAAAATTAAATCGCCATCAAAATCAAATCCATCCAAAGAGATGATTGTTTGCCATTTGGAGTCTTGCTTGTTGAGGTCATAACTTAACAAGGAACTAGTGTCGCGATTGCCTTCGTAGCCGATCGCGTAGAGCACATTTTTTTCACTGACACCTAAGATGGTTTCTATTGTGCCCGTTGACTCGCCAAAAGTTTTTCCCTCCCAAACTTTTTGCCACTCAGCGCCTGGCTTTACCGTCCAGAAGAGTGCTGACTTACCTTCAAGTGAGGTGAAGGCTGCACGAGGATTGCCTTGCGTATCTAATGCCCAACCGACCGTGTAAGCTGGCGCACCTTTACTTAAGTCACGGGTCGCATTGGTTTTTGTGTTGACCCTTACCAGTGCAGTGCTTCGGTATTCGTAGTAAGCGGCGATGCCGCTGACGGGTTCAGTGTAGTCGTTGCGCGCGACGATTACGTCATTTGAACCGTCGCGCAGTGCGGAGTAAAAATAATGATTGATGGGCAAGGTTTTTGATTGTATGCGCGTGCCAATTGTGGTCTCTTCTTTAAAAAATCGCTCGATTATTTGTCGCGGGGTTTCTGAGCCTTCTCTATCTATGCTAAATAATCCCGAGCCAGCCTGATCTGCGTAGTCAGATTGGTAATCGACAATCGTATAAACCAAACGGTCATCATTAACCCAGTAGACAGAACGAACGTCTGCATCCTGAAACCCTGCTAAAGCTTTTGATTTCGACGAATCGTTGATGTCTATCATAACCAAGCCCTGTCGGCCTTTTGCCCCGCCTTTGACGATGGCCGCGATATATTTGCCTGAAGGCGACATCACGGCATTACTCATTGATTGATTTTTAAAAAAATCGGCCGCGTCTGGCGTGGCTGCATTTGCCGCGGTTTGAAAAGCCATAGCGGTCACCAGAAGAATGAGCAGCTTTAAGAAATTTTGCATTTTATTTACGACGAACATACCCAACCCTCTCCCAAGATTTGTTAAGTGACGGCAAAGTATAGGTGAGCGTTTATTATAAAAATACAATTTTTTACGAACTGTTGTTTTATTTAAACTCGATTTATTACGCTGGAGAATTGGCCTCTTTTCGAGGAAGCTTGTAAAAGTATTTGACTGTTCTTTTTATAATTTTGCGCAAACTAAAAAGTTAGCGACGACAATGAGAGTCGAACCGTCACACTCAAATCTCTACGGGATCAATCTCGATTCCCCACTTCACACGGCTCTTCATCGCGCGTAGCGCGCTTATCCACGTTTTCAAAAAGGCCTGCAGGGCAGGGCGGGAGCTTGATTCGATCAGTAATTGTGCACGGTCGCGGTTGGCGACGCGGGTCATGGTCATGGGGATGGGGTCGTTGATGATGATGCCTTCTTGTTGGAGGCAAGTTGCTGCTTGGTGCAGGAAGTCCAGTGCGGCTTTTAGTTCGGCGGCTTCGGCGCGCAACAGGGCTTGGTAGATAAACGGTGGCATGTGTGCTTGTTGGCGTTCGTCCAGCACGTCGCTAGCGAATCGTTCGTAGTCATGCGCGATGAGCGCGTGATACAGCGGGTGGTCTGGATACCGTGTTTGTATCAATACTTCGCTTATGTTGCCGTCAGCCTTTTGCGCGGTGCGTCCGGCACGCCCAGCGACTTGCATGAGCTGTGCAAACAAACGTTCACTGGCGCGGAAATCTTGTGAAAACAGCGCGCTGTCGGG
>JAIETO010000068.1 GCA_019745005.1 Burkholderiaceae bacterium | reverse complement strand
GAAAATCATCTGAAATATTTGCGCCAACGCTCGGGCATGCTGTTTCAACATGGCGCGCTATATTCCGCCCTCACAGTGCTGGAGAATATTGCGCAACCATTGCGCGAGCTTGGCACCTTGTCGGAGCAACAAATCATCGACATGGCCTATCTCAAGCTCCACATGTCAGGAATTGGGTTTGAACACGCCAGAAAAATGCCTTCCGATCTTTCTGGTGGCATGATCAAGCGTATTGCGCTGGCCCGTGCCTTGGCTTTAGATCCAGAATTGCTGTTCTTAGACGAGCCAACAGCGGGCTTGGACCCTGATCGGTCCGACAGCTTTGTTGAACTCATTCAGTCTTTGCATGCACAACTGGGCTTAACCGTCGTCATGGTGACGCATGATCTCGACACCCTATTTGCGTTATCAAGCAGAATTGCAGTTTTAGCGGAAAAACGCGTTTTGATTGTTGATACGCCCGAAAAAGTGGTGAAGTTTAAGCATCCCTTCATCAACAAATTTTTTCTCGGTGGACGCGGCTTGCGCGCGATGGAAGTACTACCGTCGCAGCACCTCGAACACCAAGAATACTAGGAGAACAAATGGAAAGCCGATCACACGCCCTGATTGCTGGTTTTTTCACTATCGCTTTGCTGATTTTGGCCGCTGCATTTGGTTTGTGGCTGAGCAAAGACGACATCAAGCGCACGCCCTATTCCATTTCGACCGACCTCTCCGTCAGCGGGCTCAATTTACAAGCGGCCGTGCGTTACAAGGGCATCAAGGTCGGCACCGTCACTAGCATCGATTTCGATACAAAGATGCCCGGTCAACTGCTATTAGGTTTAGAGATTTTGGCAGATACGCCCATTACCAAATCAACCTTCGCCACACTCGGCTATCAAGGGGTAACGGGTATTGCGTTTGTCCAACTTGACGACGATGGCTCACAACCCGCCTTGCTCGCCCGCAAAGAGAATGAAGCGCCGCGCATTCCCTTGCGTCCGGGGTTGTTTCAAAATTTAGAAAAGCACGGGCTGGCTATTTTGGAACACACAGAAGAACTCAGCAAACGCTTAAACATGCTGCTGGACGCGAAAAACCAACAATCGCTGATTGGCGCTGTCAACAATATTAGCGATGCGGCAGTGGCGTGGAAGAACGTTCCCGATCGCTTAAACCCTGCCATCACAGAATTCACTGCAATGGCCGCGAGCATGAAAAACAGCGCAACGACGTTCCAGATTTTTTCTGAGGAATCCCGTGCGACCAGCCGTAATTTTCTCCGTTTAAGCGATGAACTTTTGGCAAAGGATGGCAGCATCAGTAAGCTGAACGACACACTGGATAGTGTCGGCGCACAAGTCACCTCAGAGACCTTGCCTAGCATTACTGCGTTGAGCAAAGAGGCGCAAGCGACGTTGCGTTCGATTAATCGCACAACCGAAACCATTAAAGACAGACCGCAAAGCATTTTATTTGGCAACCAAGCCACGCCACCCGGACCTGGCGAGCCTGGTTTCGTCGCACCAAAATAAGGAATTTACCTATGCAAACCAAGTTCAGCACGTATTTGATAATCGCCAGCCTCACACTTTTGCAGGCTTGCGCCAGTACCACGTCGGTTGGCCGCGCGACTTACGATTTCGGCCTGGCGCCCGCTGCGCTTGCCCCTTCGGCAAGCACGCCCAATCTCAAATTAGCGATTAGCTTGGCGGATATCAGCACACCTGTTGTGTTGGAAGGTAATGCCATGTTTTACCGCCTCGCTTACGATAATGTGCAACAACTGCGGCCCTACGCGGCGCAACAATGGAGCATGCCTCCCGCCCAGCTCTTAAACACACGCATCAAGGCACATATTGTGGCTGCTGGCGGCACGGTGGTTTCTGTGACGGACGGCGTGTCCGACTTACCCATTCTTAAAATCGAATTGGAAGAATTCTCGCAAGTGTTTAGCAATGCCACCAATAATCAGGCACAACTCAGCTTTCGCGCCAGCCTTGTCAAAAAGAATAAGTTGATAGCACAACGCAATTTTAATGTGAGTAAAGCGGCCAGCAGTGCCGACGCAGCAGGCGGTGCACGCGCCATGCAATTGCTAACTGATGAAGCGATTACAAATATGCTCGCATGGCTGCAAAGCGCGACCAACATTTGAAGTTCAATCCTGCACCAAAGCAGCGATATCGTTTCTATTGAATCTAGCTTGCGCCCGCTTAGCTAATTTCTCATGACGCCTGAATTCGAAACGCAAACCCATGCTTCACCGTTTGCGCGTACCTGTTTGGTCGCCTATTTAGTGCTGATCGTTTACGCAAGTTGGTTCCCGTTTTCCGGCTGGCAAATCAACAATCTCAGTGCGCTCACCGACGTCTTGCAACAATGGCCGCGCTACTGGGGCGGCTTTGATGCGGGCGTCAATATCGTCGGATATATTCCTCTGGGAATTTTGTTGGTGTTTTCGCTTTACCCAAAACTGCGGGGCGTGGGGGTCGTTTGCACGGCAGCGTTGCTCGGGGGCCTAATTTCGCTGGGAATGGAATGCGTGCAGTATTTTTTACCGAGCCGCGTGACTTCGCTCTTGGATGTGCTGACCAACTTTAGTGGTGCAACGATAGGTGCATTGCTTGGAGTACGTTTATCGCCCACAGTGCTGGAAAAAGGTCGCTTGCGGTTAATACAGAAGCAATGGTTACGAAACGAATCCAGCCGTCAGTTGGTAGTGTTGGGTTTATGGCCCTTGGCACAAATTTACCCACAGGCTTACCTGTTCGGTTTAGGGCAACTTTTGCCAATTTTGTCTGCGTGGACGGAAGACATTCTTGAGATCGACATCGATTTGGGCGAACTACTGCGACAAGGTATCGATCTCAGTGCAGAAGAATTTTTGCTTTCAGAAACCCTCATCACTGCCTGTGGTTGTACCGGCGCAATACTGTTGTGTTTATCTTTGTTCAACCGACACGCACCTAAATTTGCGCTTTCAATCGTTTTACTAACCATGACCTTCGGCGTGAAGTCGCTTGCCAGCGCACTCATGTTTCAGCCTGAGCACGCATTCATCTGGCTCACGCCCGGCGCGCAGGGTGGTTTGTTGATAAGCGCCATTATGCTCTATGGATTTTCGTACGCACCACACCAAGCACAACGCCGCCTAGCCGTGCTGCTGCTTCTGCTGAGTTTGTGCATTGTCAATCTAATTCCTACCAACCCCTACTTCGCCGCCACCTTGCAATCATGGTCACAAGGAAAATTTCTGAACTTTTACGGCGCCGCGCAGTTTCTCACCGTCATGTGGCCATTCATCGCCTTGCGTTATCTTATTTTTAGCCGGCCTACGCAAACGAACTAAAAAAATGGCGTTCTAAGAAGCTTTGGATGTGGCTTGCGCGGTGGTTGCACTTTATTGATTAAAGATACATACCCTAACCAGTACATTTTTATTACGCCTATAAATAAAGCGCAATTAGCAATAAATTCGATAAAAAACTGGCAGTATAGGTGAGAAGTGTGTTTATTTACTGCTTGTGGAATCAAGAGAAAGTCGCAGAATTCCCTATCACGTGATTAGCAAAACCGCCGCGCATATGCGCCAAAGCGAAGCGCGTGGTTCTGCCAGTTCGTCATCACCAAACATCTCTAAATACGTAGCTTAGCGAGCATAGGCCAGCGACTAAGTCGTTGTATCATACGGGCTCGGCAGATTTTTCTTTTGCACAGCGCCGCGCAAATTCGCAATAAGCTCACTCTTCATTCACGTTGACCCCAAGCTGACTCCACCATGACAGAACCCCTGTACTACCAAAAACACGTATTTTTTTGCCTTAATCAACGAGAAGATGGGCGCGCATGTTGTGCCGAACGCGGTGCGCAAGCCGCGCAAGAACATGCGAAACGCCGCATTAAACAACTCGACATGAACGGCCAAGGCAAAATCCGCATCAATAAGGCTGCCTGTTTAGATCGCTGCGAGGAAGGCCCTTGCTTGGTGGTGTATCCACAGGGCACTTGGTACACCTATGTCGACCAAAGTGATATTGATGAAATTATTGACGTGGATTTGCTCGGCGGCGGTGTCGTGGATCGTTTGAAGATTTAGTATGAATGCACAAACTGAACATTTTTTAATAGCGGGCGCAGTCGGGCAATTGCAGTGTGCCGTCGACATGCCCGATAGCGTGCTCTACCCCGAACCGCTCGGCATCGCGCTGGTGGCGCATCCGCATCCGCTGTATGGCGGCAGCATGGATAACAAAGTGGCACAAACCTTGGCGCGTAGCTTCAATGCCGTGGGCTTTGTTAGTGCGCGTATGAATTTTCGCGGGGTGGGGCAATCGCAGGGCGAACACGACGCGGGCATTGGTGAAACCGAGGACATGGCGCGTTTGCTCGATGTCATGCGCGCAAGGTTTCCCAATTTGCCATTGGTGATGGGCGGATTTTCGTTCGGTACTTTCGTCTTATCGCGCTTGCAGCAGCAGCTAGAAGCACAAGCAACGCCAGCCAAGCGCTTAGTTTTAGTCGGCGCGGCGGCTGGTAAATGGGCGATGCCCACGATCCCCTCTAACAGTATCGTGATCCATGGCGAGCTAGATGAAACGATTCCCCTGCAAGCCGTGTTTGACTGGCTGCGGCCGCAAGAGATTCCCGTTATCGTGATCCCCGGTGCCGATCATTTTTTTCATCGCCGCTTAGGCCACATTAAAAATTGCATTTTAAATCAGTGGAATATTGAAAACTGGGGGCATGCCCTCAGCTAACGCTCATATCGTTTGCGTAAGCACGCACACCGCACGAAATTTTCCACATCAAGACCACCTCTTTTTTTGTCTTTACCTGCCTCTCAATGAAAAACTTCTTTAAACAAGCCCTACTCACGCTCACGGCCGCCGTTTCAGCGTTCACATTCATGAGCGCGCAAGCGCAAAGCCTGCCTGCGCCGACTGTCGCTGCAAAGTCCTGGATTTTGCTGGATACCACAAGCAAGCAAGTCTTGGGCGCACAAGATCCCAGCTTGCGGATTGAACCCGCGTCACTGACAAAAATTATGACCGCGTATTTGGTGTTCTCCGCGCTCAAAGACAAAAAGCTCGACCTTAATCAAAACGTCACCGTATCAACACGCGCTTGGAAGGTTGACCCCAGCAGCTCAAAAATGTTTATTGACCCAGCGACGCCTGTCAGCATTGGCGATTTGTTGTACGGCTTGATCGTACAATCGGGCAATGATGCGTCGGTTGCCTTAGCGGAAGCTGTCGCTGGCACAGAAGAAGCATTTGTCGTGCAAATGAATCGTGAAGCAGAACGCATGGGTTTAAAGGATACGCGTTTCGGCAATTCGCATGGCTTGCCAAGTAAAGACAACTATTCCACGGCGCAAGACCTCGCCACGCTGGCGAGCAGATTGATTGCTGATCATCCAGATTTTTACAAAACCTACTACTCCACCAAGAGCTTTACGTACAACAAAATCACGCAACCCAACCGTAACCGTTTGCTCTGGCTCGACCCAACCGTTGACGGCATGAAAACCGGTCACACAGAAGCGGCGGGCTATTGCCTGATTTCATCCGCTATTCGCCCTAATGGCAGCGGCCAACGGCGTTTGATTTCTGTCGTGACGGGCACGATCAGCGACCAAGTACGGGCGCAAGAAAGTTTGAAGTTGCTGAACTGGGGCTTCTTGAATTTTGATACCGTCAAGCTGTACGAAAAAGGCCAAGCGATTGCCACGCCAGAAATTTGGAAAGGCACGCAAGCGCAAATCAAAATCGGCTTTGATCACGACCTGTATCTCACTTTGCCAAAAGGCGCGGCGGCGAAACTCAAACCCGCTTTGGAGCGCAAAGACCCCTTGGTGGCGCCAGTGGCGTTAGGCGCGCAAGTCGGCTCTATCAAAATGATGTTGGATGGTAAAGCGATGGCAGAATTTCCCGTGGTTGCGCTAGAAAAAGTCGAACAAGCGAGTATTTTTGGCCGTGCTTGGGATTCAGTGCGGCTCATGTTTAAGTAAGCGGATTAAAGATAAAAAGTGGGGTTATGCGCAATTTGCATGCACTTGGTGTCGTGCTCATGTAAGAATCGATCGTACCGAAATTCGGTCACCAAGAAGAGAAAACGCAAACCACTCAACACAGAGACACAGAGACACAGAGACACAGAGACAAAGCGAGACATTCCTGCGAGCTCGGTCTCACCATGACACTTACTCTGTGCCTCTGTGTTGAGTGGTTTTAGATTCTTTGTTTTTATACAGACCTTGAACATTAGGCAATCGCTTTCAATTGAAACACGCGCCTCACATAACCAAAGATACCCTTATGAACGATCCCCTCGTCTACCTCAACGGCAAATTCACACCCATCTCCGAAGCCCATGTTCCCGTGTTGGATCGAGGCTTCATTTTTGGCGATGGCATCTACGAAGTGATTCCCGTGTATGGGCGAAAAATGTTTCGCTCCGATCAGCATTTGGCGCGCTTAAACCGCAGCCTTGCCGCGATTGGTATTCCGAATCCGCATAGCAAAGAGGAATGGTTAAAGCTGATCGCCCAAGTCATGGCGGCGCACACGGCCGACGACCAAATGGTGTATCTGCAAGTCACACGCGGCGTGGCAAAGCGGGCGCACGCTTTTCCTGCCGAGATCACGCCTACCGTGTTCATCATGACCAACCCTATCGTCTTGCCCAATGCCAATGCGCGCGCAAATGGCGTGGTGTGCGTGTCGATGGAAGATAAGCGTTGGCTGCATTGCGAAATCAAATCCATCTCGCTCCTTGGCAACGTGTTGGCAGCACAAAATGCGGCAGAACATCAAGCCACAGAAAGCATACAATTTCGCGATGGCTTTTTGAGCGAAGCGTCGGCTTCCAATGTTTGGGTAGTGAAAGACGGCAAAGTCATCGGCCCGCCAAAAGACAATTTGATTTTGGAAGGCATACGCTACGGCCTGATTGAAGAACTCTGCGCCGCCAAAGACATACCGTTTGAAATGCGCCGCATTCCACGCGTAGAGGTGTTTGCGGCAGACGAAGTGTTCTTAACTTCCGCCACCAAAGAAGTGCTTGCCGTGGTGAAGATTGACGATCAAACTATCGGCCACGGCAGCAACGCAGGCAAGCCCGGCCCGATTTATCACCAACTCTACGCCGCCTACCAAGATGCCAAGGCGGCTTCACCAGCTTAATTTTTATTCTCCACCATCATGAACCAGTTACCAGAGATTCCGCCCGAACATAGTTTGATCGAATACCCCAGTGATTTCCCGATCAAGATCATGGGCGTCATGCAAGACGCGTTTGCGCAAACCATGCTGGAATTGGTCAGCCAACACGACCCCGAATTTCACGCCGGCAAAATGGAAATGCGCCCGTCTAGCAAAGGCACTTACCTCTCCGTGACGGTAACCATCCGCGCCGTGAATCGTGAGCAAATTGATGCGCTGTATCTGGCGCTAACTTCCCACCCGATGGTCAAAATGGTGTTCTAAGCAAGTCTTGGTTATTTCATCTACTACCATCAGTATTTTTTAATTGCGCTTATCAATAAAGCGCAAATCTAGTATTTACAGAAATAATCAAGGGAGTATATGAATTTCCCCACACTTAACCAGCATCAAACCGACTTGCTCAACGCCTTCGTAGCAAAACAAAAAATCGGCGCGCAGTTTGTGATTTCTGCCCCCTTACTTAGCATGGATGTCAGCGCATTCGACGCGCTCGCCAACTACTGGCTAGAAGAAGGAAGCAGCGAAAGTGGCTTTAGCTTGGTAGGCATTCCGTTTCGTAAGGTCATCAACGGCGTTTTTTTTATTCAGCGGGTGACTGCTTTGCGGGTTGAGAGAGATTTGGATGAATAGCGTGGTGAGTAAACACAGTCCTTCAAAGTTTACTCAATATCGCCCACAACAAATATCGTCCGAAATGGTGCTGTAATTTAGTTGGCCTTGGTTTCACAGTAGGCTTTCAAACCACTCAATCTCGACACGATCACTTTGTAAAAATACCTGCTAGCGATAGCCTCGGATATGAAGGGAATCGACCACCATTTTGTCTTAATGGAGTAAACAAACTTTGCGTTTGTTTCTGTGGCAGATATCGATTTAAAGACCCAACTACCAGAAAACGCTTTAAGGATCAGAGGACCTTTCGTCATTGTTACGGCGGTGGCAGTAGGCGGCATGACTTGGACGAATTCTACCTCCATCTGTAAGCCATTCTTCGCCGTAACCGAAACACAAACACCTTTCTCAATTTGCTTTGCGCCGTTTAGCAAAGTAATATTTTCAGGGAACGTATCCCAATCGTACCGAACAGAGTAGTCTTGCGAAACTTGATACACAAGTTCAATTGGTGCTTTGATACTTACCTGAAACTCTATACGAGCCATATTTTCCTTACTGTGTCACCCGATGTTGGATTTCTTGAGCCAGATTTCTAAACCAACGGCAACAGTCCGCGGAATTTGCGTCAATAAAATGTCTATCTTATTGAAATAGATCAATGGCTATGAATTTTAAGCATAGACTAGGAAATAACGATTTTGCTTAACGAAACTCCGCCTTATCAATCAATCCCATAGGCGGATAAGTCGCCAACTGGCGCGCCGTAGCTAACTTAATCACCAAGGAAAAACGTTGCAAGGGTTCGATGGCGACTTGTTTTTCGCCCATTAACATTTGCTGCGATTTAAACGCGGCGAATTGGCCGATTTGGTAGAAGTTGGAGACCAAGCCCATGAGCATGGGTGCGTTGCTGGTGAGCATAGAATCAACGGCGGCGAAGGTCAGCAAGCCGCGCTGTGCGGCGGCGTTGGCCAGTGCTACGTGTTGCGTGCGTAAAAAGGTGTCGGGACCGAAGTACAGCCAGTTCACGTTAGTTTGCGCGACTTTGTTGACGAGTTCTAGGTTGATTTCTTCGCTGGCCGGCAAGAGCTTTTTGTTGTCGCCTACGGGGAAGGCTGCGGTGACCACAGGGAAGCGATTGCGCGCGCCCGCTGCCTGCCATGCTTGTACATTCGCGACAGAATTTGCTGCCGTGGGGTCGTAGATAATGCCAACGCCTTTGATTGGGCGGTATTGGCTCATCGCGAGTATTTGCGCGTCGAGTGGCGCGACGTGCGATACACCCGCGATGAGGCGATCTTGGTTGACCAACGCACGGGTAATTTTTGCCGCAACGGGATCTGCTACTACTGCGAACACCAGCGGTATGCGTTTGCCGATCAGGTTATCGGGCGCATCAATCGAGCCTGTCATGGCTTGTGTGGCTTGCGTACCCCAGGTGTAGACAAGATCAGGTTGCACCCGTTCGATATCGGCCTTGATTTCCGCTAGACGGGCGGGCTTGAGGGCGGCATCTGCCCAAATGAATTCAGCCGAGGGCTTTTGCGTTTGCCAGAAATCGACGAAACCTTTTTCGACCTCACCCTTGCCTGTCCAAGTCACCATGTAGATACGGGGCTTTGCTTTGCCGCTGGAAGTGCCGCTACTTCTGACATTGCTGGTATTGGTAGCACTCTCGCTACCTGCATTACTGGCGTGCGCTGTCTGCAATAGCAAGCTTGCGCTTTCTGCACCATGCCAAACAGGTGAGAGGCCGGCCGCCAACCCGCTTAGCGCGCCGCCTGAGCGCAACAACAGTTGACGCCGCTTTTGATCAGGACGTGAAGTCATTTATGCTCCCGATGGCTTAGCCAAGCCTGGCAGCATCGTCTGCTTGCGTGGCGCGCGTGCATACAGCACGCCAAATACCATGCTGAGAATTAACACAGCAGCACCCAAGACGACAAAACTTTGCTGGAAATTAAGCCATTGCAACATACCGGCTGCCACGATAGGTCCCAAGGCGCTACCAATGCGCTCAACCAAACGATAGTAGCCATACACGGTGGCTTCGCCGTATTCGGCAATTTCTGCCTTAGCTAATTCTGGCACCAAGGCCGCTTGTGGTGTAATGCTCAAGGCCTGCGCCAAGCCTAACAAGGTGACTAAAATTGCCGTTGCGATGATGGTGTCAGGTAGCAAAATCGCCAAGCCAGCAAGGCCCGATAATCCAACGCCCAAACTCACCAGCCATGCCAGCGGCGCCACGCCAGACCGATGCGAAATGCGTTCAAGATAGTGGCCGACGACTGGCACCATCACAACCATCATAATTGAGTAAATCATGATGATGCGACCGGCAATCGCTGCCGAGTTACCGGAAGCGGTGAGATAAAGGGGAATCAGGTAATAACAAAACGCGATTAGTATGAGTTTTGCGGGTGCGGCCACCAACAAGAGCAAACCCAAAAAGCGCCAACTGCGCAGTGGATGACGACGGGTCGTGTGTTCCAGCGCATGCACCGTATTGGCAATGCTCTTTTTCATACCGGCAAATGCCATTGCTGGCACATCGTGCGGCAAGCTATGCCATGCGACGATCAGAGATAACCCCGCCATGCCCGCGCCAATTAGGAAAGTTTCGCGATAACCAAAGCCATCTGCTAACAAACCACCGACCGATGGTCCGCACGCTAAGGACACCATAATCACCGACACAAAACTCGCCAAGCCCTTGGCTCGGGTTGCCGACGTGGTGTGATCAAGCACCATGCCTTGGGCGGCAACAAACGCAATAGCCCAAGCCACGCCAGCTAAGCCACGCCATGCCAATAACTCGATTAAATTGGTCGATTGCGCCACCAAAACATGCGACACCATGGCTAAGCCGGCACCCAATAAAAACGCTTTGCGGCGACCAAAGCTGCCCGTCCATCCGCCAAGTATTGGCTGAGACACGGCAACAATAAACATAAACAAGAAAATCGGTAAGCCAACCAACATGGTGGCGGGAATGTTCAAGCCATTTGCATCCATCATGCTGGCGTAGAGTGGCAAATAACTGCGCGACAAATCTTCTGCTAACAGCAGCAAAAAGAAAGGCGCACGCATGCCACCTAATGCACCTGCCGGATCGGCTAACTGCTTTTGCGCAGGGCGCAGTGCTAAGCCAAAACGATCGCGAATTTCCTTCAACGCGACCAAGGCCGCAACCACTGAGCGGTTCACTTGTGCCGAGGTATCCTGCGCCGCTGATAGCACCATACTGCGCCGCTGCGCCAACATCGTGCGTAGCTGCTTACGGGCGAGGCGGTAGTCTTCCAGCATCTCGTCTTGTTGCAAATGCAAAGCGTGGGCCAAGGGTTGCAACACGCCTGCATTACGTTGCGCCATGTTGGGAATCGCACCTGCGAGCTTATCGGTACTCAGCGCAATAATGCTTGCGACTAAAGCGCGCAGCGGCGCAACCACGACCGCACCTGTCAAGGCGTAAATTAGCTCCAAGGTAATGAAGATGGCAACGATTAAAATCACAAAGAAATCCACAGCGAGTTCAACAAATAAATGTTGCGTAAAACGCGGATCGACTTCGGCCAATAACTGGGCGCGGCCACCATTAGACATCGTCACCGGTGTGCCACGTTGCGTGTCTGGCGAAACTTTGTCGACATCGTTCCCCGCGCTTACTGCAGGAGGGTTGCCTTCTGTAAGCTGCGGCACGCTGCTCGTCGCATCGGTCGTTGGCGCGCTTGGCTCGTTGGAAGAAGGCAAGGCCTCGTTAGCATTTTGCGCAGCAGTCGCTGATGCGTCGGGAATAGACAGCTTGAGGCTGGCGAGTTCTGGATGTTGCGCGCGCACTTCCTTTAAGGTCTCTTGAATTCCCGGCATTTCTGTTAAGGGAATTTCTAATTGGGCAGCTTTGTTCAAGGTACTTGCCAAGGAACGTGCAACACTTTCCGCCTTGCGATTAATCTCAGTATTTAAAGCCGTTTCCGCTTGTTGCAGTGCCAGCCACGAAATCGCCGCCATCGCCAACACCACACACAGCACCATGCCGCCAATCCCCAGCATGGCAAGCCGCTTGGCGGGAAATACGCCCACCGCCACTTCATTGCCGTCTTCCACGGTGTGCACTAAGTTGTCGCTAGCACGCCCAGCGTGGGCGCGGCGCCACAAAATCAAAGAGGTATGCGCCGATTGAAATCGCTCGGTCAATGGCACGATCAGATCATTCCAGCCATCGCGCAAAGGCGCCAATTCATCGCCGCCAACGGCAGCAGCGGCGACATCGGCCTCGCGTTGAAAACGCTTGGCAATGAGCGCCATAATGCCAAACAAGGCAAGTAAGGTCAGCCCAAACGCACACCATGCAACGGGCGCAAGTGCGGCACGAAAACGCTGCTGCATGACAATCGCTTCCGACGTCGTGTAGCGCACCGCAACATAGCCTTTCAACACGCCAAAACTATTATTTAACGCCGTGCCAGCAATCGCCTCATCACTGCCGTAAAAGCTCCAGTGGAATGCGTTGGCGCTCTTACTTCCCACCGTTTGTTGATGCCGTATCGATGCCAACCATGCGGGCGCAGCCTGTTGATTGACGCGCTCTGGCAAATTGGAGTACAGAATTTTTCCATCGGTATCAAACAGATCGATAGACCGAATCGCGTTGTCAACTTGCCCCCTACGCACCAAGGCATCGGTAATCGTATTGAGGCTAGAGAAATTCATCCCTAAGGCAAAACTTTGCTCAATGATTTGATCCACTTCGTTGGCGACTAAGCTGAATCGCCCATGACGGATATCGCGGTGTGATTGTTCCACCTTGAACGAGATCAGCAAAAACGTCATGCCCACTGTGAAAGCGGCGATCACGCAAGCCAGTAAAAATAATCGGCGTAATAACGAAGTCATTGCGTGCTGCCTAAGAAAAAATACGTCTTCATTTTTATTCGCTCGCGCCTTTTCTGTCCATCAGGTTTTCTAAGTGGACTTCAATCGCCGGCCATTCGCTGTCGAGCATGCTGTAATACACGGAGGAACGCGGCGTGCCATCGGCGAGAATGATATGGTTGCGTAACACACCCTCTTTGTAGGCACGAATGCGTTCAATCGCATCGAGTGAGGCAAAATTACGATGGTCGATTTTGAACTGCACGCGCATGACCCCAACTTCGTTAAAGGCGTGCTTCAGCATCAAATACTTGCTTTCAAGATTGACACCTTCTCGTTGTGAGCCCAGACCTATCCATGTACCAATTTCAACCACACGGTTGTCCATCTCAATTTCCATGTAGCGCGTCGTGCCCACGGCTAGACCGGTTTTTAAGTCAATAATGGCAAAAGGTAAGTCGGTTCCCGCCGCTTGGCGCTCAAGCAAACTTTGCACCAAACCTGCCATACCGTGCTCGCGATAAACGCGCGCATCCAGCAAATACCGCCAAATACTGCGCTTACCACATGGCGTATCACGGCACGCCTCATCCAGCGCGGGAACGTGCGCTAAGCTGAGCGGCTCGATGCGGATAATTTTTCCAACCAAGGTGCATGGTTCTAAGCGCATTGTCATCTTCCTGAAAGTTGGATATGGCTAAATACTCGTGTGGGGAAGGTACTGGCAAAGCAACTGTAGGTGAGAAACGTCCTTGGTTTGATCATATTTCGTCCCTTCCTACATACTCCCGTATTTTTTTCTTTTAAGGCCGCTTATGCGCTTTATTTACCGCCGTTGCAGAAAAATACTAAGGCGTGTACAACAAATGTTTGTTTCTAAGCATTCGTTTTTACAAAAAACTTTAGCGATTCTTTCGCCCGCAACGTCATCGGTCTTCGTATTTTTACTCTGTCGTTTTTATGTTTAGCGCGGCATTGAAGCAGTCAGTGAGAATACCGTATTTCATCAGAATACGGTATCCTAGAACGTGGTGAGAATTACACATTAGCAATGTTTTTGTCTCAATTTGCCCCCAAATTTCAAAGAAAAAGTAGATTATGACAAGCAAACGTTTGCTCCACATTTCGCGCTGGCCGCTCTCTTGGAAATTAATTGGCGGTATTGTCTTAGTGTCTCTAGCGCCACTCTTGATTGCCACCTATGCCATTACGGAGCAAAGCGGTGAACGCCTCAAGGCAGCGCAACTAAGTGGCCTACAACAAACTGCAGGAAATATTGCCGGCCGCATCGAACAAATATTGTCGGATACCAACGACCTCGGCGAATTCGTCTCGTCGGACGCCGCGATACGAAAATTCCTGGAAGATACCAATGACACCACAGCAGATTCCGCGCGTGCGCGCATGAATAAGCTGCTTGAAAACAATCGCGACATTGATTTGGTCATCATTATGGACCCGGAAAAAGGTTGTCCACTCCTATCAACTAACGCCACAGTGACGGCAAAAATTTGCTACGGCGACCGCGAGTATTACAGCTCAGCCAAAAACGGTATTCCGTTCATTAGTAGCATACGAATAGGCGCAACTGCTGGAAAGACTGGCGTGTACTTTTCCCAGCCCATAAAAGACCAAGCGGGCAATATCATTGGCGTTTTTGTCATGCGCCTTTCAGGCTCGGTGATTAGTAAAATTATCAGCAACCAAATGCAAGTCGAAAGTCACACGGGGTACTTAGTCGATGGCAATAGCATCATCATTGACCACCCATCGGATGAAAAACGCTTTCACAGCTTAAAGCCCTTATCAGACGCCACAAAAAAGAAGATTGACCTGGACCAAAGTTTTCGCAACCGCACAATTGACAACCTCAACTACCTTGGCCTTGCAGCGACTTTAAATCAAGTAAAAAAATCTGGCTCGACCGAATATGCACGTCAAAACACGGCACAACAGGTGGAACGTTTGGTGGTGGGATACGCACCAGTCAACTCGCCCTCGACAACGCAAGAATGGACTGTCGTGGTGGAAGAAAATGAAAACGTTTTTCTGCAACCAATGCATAACTTGTTCTGGCAAGCCGCCCTGATCGTGCTTGGCGTTGCGGTCTTCTTCACCTTGCTTGCCGCCCGTTTCGCGTTAGGACTCACGCGCCCTATCGATGCCCTAACCGATACAGCCAAAGCGATTGGCTCAGGCGACTTTAAAGATGCTGAAACCAAATCAATTTATGCGGAACGTGGTGACGAATTGGGCTTGCTAGCGCGCACTTTTAATCAAATGGCGAATGCCCTAAAAGATCGCGAACGTGAGCGGGAAATTTTCGGCAGATTAGTTTCACCCGATGTCCGCGACAAGTTAATCAACGAAAAACTGGAACTGGGCGGCGAGCAAATCTGGGTATCTGTACTCTTCAGCGATATACGTGGCTTCACTAGCATTTCAGAAAAACTAGGTGCACGCGATGTCGTACATATGCTGAACGAATATTTGTCCACCATGGAAAAAGCGGTCAAACCCTATGGCGGTTACGTCAATAATTTTATTGGCGACGCGATCGTGGTGGTGTTTGGTGCGCCTACTGAGCAAAATGATTTGGAGTGGCGCTCTGTGCAAGCAGCCTTTGCGATGCGCAAAAGTCTCGCCGAGCTCAACACACTACGCAGAAAGAGGGGCGATTTCCCCATCGATAATGGTATTGGTATCGCATCTGGCCGCGCCATTGCAGGCCAAATGGGTTCGGCAGATCGCTGTATTTACACCGTCATTGGCGACACGGTGAACATTGCCGCACGCATTGAAGCCATGACACGCGAGTATCCCGAGCATCCGATCTTGGTCAATGACGAAGTTATGAATGCATTACATGACAAACCAGACGTGATGATCACCTCACTAGGTGAAAAAGCCATCAAAGGCCGTCAACAAACCGTAGTCGTTGCCGCCATTCATCCTTCAAGTGCCGCGATATTACTACCCTAAGTTCGTGACTGTTTCAGCCATACAAATTCGCCACCGTGGTGTCGAAGATTATCAGCAAAGTTACGACGCGATGCGCGCCTTCACTGACGCACGCGATGCGAACACCGCCGATGAAATGTGGATCGTTGAGCATCCACCCGTATTTACGCTAGGCCTAGGCGCAGATCGGCAGCACATCCTCGCGCCACATGAGGTGCCTGTTGTCCAGACTGATCGGGGCGGCGAGGTAACTTATCACGGTCCAGGGCAAGTGGTGATTTATTTGCTCATCGATTTGCGCCGCGAAGGAGTTCGACACGCGGCGAGTGGCCAACGCAAAGGCAAGCTCTTTGCACGTGAATTTGTGTTTCGCATCGAGCAAGCGGTGATCAATACGTTGGCGGCGTATAATTTAGCAGGCGAACGCAAAGCGGGTGCGCCCGGCATCTACCTCGCCAATGAACCGCACCAAGGGGCAAAAATCGCAGCGCTGGGCCTCAAAGTACGTGGAAATGGCTGCACTTATCATGGCGTATCGCTCAACGTGGCAATGGATTTGCAAGCATTTTCTTGGATTAACCCCTGTGGTTATGCGGGTCTGGAAACCATCGATATGCGCAGCCTCGGTTGCCAAGCGTCGCTTGCAGAAATACAGAACGCACTAGCGCAACAACTACAAATTTCACTTACGACAGAATAGACCAACTGATGGTTACTGAAATCAACAACTCACCAACTTCATCGATTCTTGGCAATGGCGATAACGCGAGCGAGAAGCATGCGCATGCGCTCGCTTCGTCCAGCGCAAACAACTACGACGCGACGGAAAAGCAAAAGGGCGCGAATAAAACCTCGCGCATCCCTATCAAAATTATTCCTGCGGAGCGGTTGCCAAAGCCTGATTGGATACGTGTCAAAGCGGGTTCGCCGACCACACGCTTTTATGAGATCAAGGATATTTTAAGGGCGAATAAACTCGTCACCGTCTGTGAAGAAGCGTCTTGCCCAAACATCGGCGAATGCTTTGGCAAGGGCACGGCAACGTTTATGATCATGGGTGACAAATGCACGCGCCGCTGCCCATTTTGCGACGTTGGACACGGGCGCCCCGACCCGCTAGACGTGAATGAGCCAGAAAATCTGGCCAAAACTATCGCCCAGTTGCGCTTAAGTTACGTCGTTATTACCTCGGTCGATAGAGATGATTTGCGCGACGGCGGTGCTGCTCACTTTGCCGAGTGCATCAAAAAAGTACGCGAACTTTCACCCTTAACACGCATCGAAATTCTCACGCCCGACTTCCGTGGTCGCATGGACCGCGCCCTAGAGATTTTGAATTTGGCGCCGCCCGATGTGATGAACCATAACCTGGAAACCGCGCCACGCCTCTACAAAGAAGCGCGCCCTGGTTCAGACTATGAGTATTCCTTGAACCTGCTAAAACGCTTCAAAGAACTTCATCCGAATGTTCCCACCAAATCCGGCATTATGGTTGGCTTGGGTGAAACGGATGAAGAAATTTTGCAAGTCATGCGCGACATGCGTGCGCACAATGTCGACATGCTCACCATCGGTCAATATCTAGCACCAAGCGGACACCACCTACCCGTGCGCCGTTACGTGCATCCTGACGTGTTCAAAATGTTTGAAGAAGAAGCCTACAAAATGGGCTTTGCGCATGCGGCAGTGGGTGCCATGGTGCGCTCTAGCTATCACGCCGATCAGCAAGCGCATGGGATTGGTTAGTATCCGAAGCTGTGTAAATCGCTTGACCAATCTGGTGCGCCATTCCAAAGAGCGGCTTACTGCCATTTTCATGCAAAAACTAGGGTAAGTCCTGTGACACCTTTGGGTGGATGCGCACCAACACAATGCGCGGCCCATTCATCTTCTTCACCACCGCGTCGAATTGAGGGAACTCTACTTTCTGACCTTCAGTGGGAATATCACCTAGCACGTGCATGATCAGGCCGCCGATTGATTCGACTTCCTCACTGTCTAGATCAATCCCCAGAGCTATACCCAGCGTGAACAGGGGCAAACTTCCTTTGCCGATAAAAGTGCCGTCGTCCAGCGCAGTCCAATCGTTTTCGTTTTGGCGAAATTCATCGCGGATTTGGCCAACCAAAGCGCTGAGTAGATTGTCCAAAGTTAAAAAGCCAACAGGCTTACTCCCTTTGTAGCCAACAATCGCGAAATGTGGCGCGCCTTTGCGGAAGCGGCGAAACAACTCGAGAGCCGGCATTGTGGGTGGTACAAATTCAACTTGACGCACATGCTTACTGAGGTCATCCAAAGCTTTTCCATTTTGCTGGGCAAAAAAGAGATCTTTTAAGTGCAGCATGCCTAAAACAGTTTCTTGATCATCGTCGAAGTAGGGGTAACGGCTAAATCGATGCCGTGCCGCCGTGTTCATATTTTCTTCTAGGCTAGCGTGCTTATACATAGCCACTACTTCGTTGATGGGGCGCATCAGATCTGAGATTTCCAAATCGCCAAAATCAAGCATCTGCGCCATGATGCTCCATTCATCCGGTGTCAACTTTTTGCTAGCGTGACTACCACGTAAAATAAGCTTGAGTTCCTCGGGTGAATAATGATTTTCAGTGCCATGATTCGCGTCAAGGCCTGCCCAAGTCAGTACTGTATTCGCGCTGTAATTCAACACCCAAATAGCCGGATACATAGTCCAATAAAACAAGTACAACGCCGGTGCTGTCCATAAGGAAACGACTTCAGGACGGCGTATCGCCATTGATTTTGGCGCTA
>JAIETO010000051.1 GCA_019745005.1 Burkholderiaceae bacterium | reverse complement strand
GCCTTTAACTCGAAATAATTAACGCTCTGCCCCATGATGGTAAAAGTTTGCAGCAGCACGTCTAATGAGCTTCCGCCGGACTGTGTTTCAGGTTGAGAAGAAATATTGACCGCAATGACAAAATCCGCACCCATCTCGCGAGCAAAGCGCACTGGCACAGGCGACACTAGCCCCCCATCTACATACAATCGATCATTAATTTTTACAGGCTGAAACACACCTGGCACGGCGGATGATGCTCGTACTGCCGCACCCGTATTCCCGCGCTGAAACAAAATCGGCAGACCTGTACTTAAATCTGTCGCAACTGCGCCAAAAGGCTTTTTAAGTTTTTCTATCGGCGCCTGCGCTACAGTTTTGTTCACGTAAAACTGCAATGCCTCGCCTTTCAAGACACCGCTCGATTTAGCAAAAAACGGCAATGACCAATCCGATATCGTTGCCTCGTCCATTTCCAAAGCTAATTTTTGAAGCGCGAACCCGTTGTTCCCCGCTGCATACATCGCACCGACTACGCTACCCGCACTGGTACCTGCAACCACATCAACATTAATCCCTTGCGCTTCCAATACCTTTATCACGCCAATGTGAGCAAACCCTCGCGCTGCACCGCCGCCAAGAGCAAGGCCAATTTTGATTGACTTAAGAGCTTTTAACGGTGAGCTACTTTTAACCTCCTCCACTTTGCTTACTTGTTGGGGCGGAAGCGACACACACGCCGACAAAAGAAAAGGAAATATAAAAAAAACTAACAACCAATAGCGAAATTTCATTAAACGCCTTAAAAACAAAAAATTAACTTCAAAAAAACTCACAAATATTATTTTTCATGTAATAATTAATCTAAACACTATTTGAACCGCGCGAGTCCCTATGCAAGTTACAAACACAATTTTAACTTTGAAGCCAGGCTTACATCTTCTACGCTACCCAAAAAATGAAACTGCTTCATTCGTCGTCGCGCAGGCACCTGGCGGCAGTGGACAAATGCAAACCCTATTCACCGAAGGAACTCAAGGAAACTTACTTCGAAACGGATCCGATTGTATCGTTATTTTAGTGACTAATGGCAGCATCAACTTGTTGATCAGTGCAATCTTACTTGACGGGATAAGTGCAATTCCTAGCGTTAGGGTGGATCAAGTAGCGTTAGAAGACAATCAAACAGGTCCCAATCAAATAGGCAAGCAAAACCTCGTCGCTGATAAAAAAACACTATCCTCGCCAAAGCCATTTGAAGTTTGCCCGGAAGGCATCAGTATTATCGGGCACATTGAGGCAAAAGGTGATGTTTTAGCGCATCCGATGGAAATACTTGGTGACGTACATTCAAACCTCCGGCTAGAGGGGTTCCAGATTGTTTGGCCGAATAAGCCTAAAGGCATCGAACTAAATTACAGTGCAAACCTCGAAAGCTTCGGTTTATTGCCCCTTGTCGATATCGGAACATATTGCGGTACACGGGGTGAAGCACGTCGGATAAATGAGGTCTTCTTTAGCTTAAGTGGAGACAACGCCAGTCAATTTGCATTAACAGGGTCCGCTTATTTTTCTGGTGGCTTCGAGATACCAATTGCAAACAACTTGCGCATAAATGGTCCAAGCGGACTAGAACATCTTATTGGACTGCGCCTTGCTATCGAACCTCGTGGCGTGACAAAAAAAACAAAATCAAATCGCTGGGAAGATGCAAACACGACAACAATTCTAAAAAATGACACAGCAGGTAGTAAAAAGGCAACAAAAAAAGTATTGCAACCGCAAAAAAAGTCGTAATCAAGACAAAACTTGATATAATCTGATTGTAACAAAGTATAAGTCACCCACGAAACCACGAAAGGATGTAAGTATGTACGATACCGACCCAACGATGGCAACAGGAGCTCTACAAGCTGGGAACCCTACGGTTTTTTCAGATGCGACAATTGCCAACATTTTAGCTCTTACCACTTCGAAAAGTGATAACTTCGTCAACTTCACAACCGCTGTTCCCGATGCCAAAGGTAATGTTTCCGTGGCCGCTGGCGCAGAAGTTGTTATTATTAACGCACCGGATGCATCGCAAACCACGGTTAAACCACCTGCAAATGCACCTGTCGTCATTTTCCAAGGTAAGGGCGGTGTTATTGCTACAATAAATGACGCTGCGGCAACGGTTCCAAGCGGTGATCAAAGCCATGTCGACCGCGTTGTGGTTGGTAGTGCGGGCAACGATAGAATTATTGTTCAAGATGCCAAGAATACCCAGATTATCTTGGGTAGCGGCGATAGTTCAGTGCAAACTGGCCGCGGTGTTGATACTGTAGAAGCCGGTCTTGGTAACTCAACGATCGTTGGCGGCGGTGGTGACTATGCAGTTGTGAAACTGAAAGGTGCTCCAACTAATTACACAGTCGCTGTTAATAATGGTCATGCCGTTGTTACTGATATGTTGACGAAGAAGACTACTGACATTTCGAAAATTCAATACGTGCAGCTTGACAATGGCAAAGCTTTGGTATTTGCAGCTAATTCACTCGAAGCGCAAATCAGTTTACTTTACCATACTGCGTTTGGTCGCGATGCAGATGCAGGTGGATTGGATTATTGGTTTGATTTGGCGAAGGGTGGAGCAAGCTTCAGACAGATAGCAGATTCATTCACGCATTCATCGGAGTTCGCTAAGGTCGCAGCATTGTCAAATGATGCGTTCGTGAACGGCTTATACCAAAATACTTTTGGTCGAGCTGGTGAGGAATCTGGGGTTAACTATTGGATAGATGATCTTGCGCATGGCGCCACTCGGGCTGAACTAATTACTAGTTTCTCCCAGATTGGTGTAAATAATATTACGGGAACTATTAATACCGAAGCACAAGTTGTTGGACAGATCACAGTCGTCACTGGTATCGTTTAACATTTCAATGACGATTAATTCAAAGGGGGCGCATGCCCCCTTTTTTGCGCCTGAGCTACTCAACTTAAGCGTGCCTAGAACGCGTTTTGAGACGCTTCTGACTCGCGCACTTTCTTCGTTAACAAAAGGCAATTGGGCAGACGCTTTATTAGCGGTGGAAACGGTTTGCCGCAGCATGCCTTCCGAGCACCTCGCAAGCTCCTTACGGGCAAAAATAATTGAACGAGCGCTGCCGTCCTTAACGAGCAAAGCCTGGTTTAAGGCATGGTTGGTGGCACCTGAAAATACGGCATTACAAGATAGTATGTTGCGCGCATGGCTCCAGTCTGGCGCAGTTGACCCCCTTCACTCCCTAGGTTTAGCCGCATTATCTCAACGCTGCGAAGCGCATACTGAAAGCAGCCTTGTCCAGATATTGGTGCAAGCCAAACTGCTGCAATTTGCCGCATGTTGGAAAGAACAAACGGCCGTTGTTGGGGTTGTGTTTAATTTTGCCGAATCTGCATCGGAAAAAGCCCTGGCAAACCTATGCGTCTCTAATGAGACCGAAGATTTTTTTTACCAAGTGCCGGCCAATGGCACGCGTTTTCAATTTACCCCCCCTAACCAACATGATCTATGGTCCATTAGCTTTTGCTGCAATGAACCGGACTTAGTCTCGACTACAAACCCCAGTCAAAGAAAATGGTTGTTAGCAAGTGGTTCGCCGCTCGCCTTTGCGTGCGAAACCATCAATGTCAACACGCGCTTCGCACATGCGCAGGCTCAAAAACTGAGCCTACATAAAAAATCTGCAAGACAAAGCTCACAAGGAAATGCGCAGGCAAACAAACATACGCCTTCGACCGTGTCAATTATCATTCCGGTTTATCGCGACTTGGCGTCAGTTAAGGCGTGCATTACAAGTGTTTTAGAAAGTCAAACGCTCAATCAAACCAAGGCAAAAATCATTATTATCGATGACAACAGCCCCGAACCTGCCGTCTCCACCTGGCTCCAGACCTTATCAAGTGAAACTAACATTACCGTTCTCAAAAATCGACAAAACCTCGGTTTTATTGGCAGCACTAATCGAGGCTTGCGGCACCATGCTGAGGCAGACGCCCTCATGCTCAATGCCGATACAGTAGTGCACGGCAACTGGCTAGATCGATTGGTCGCTGCGCTATATAGCGATGATAATATCGCGTCTGTTGTGCCTTGGTCTAACAACGCAGAAATTACGAGCCTGCCCAAAATAGCGGTTGCCTCACTCCCACCAACGACGCAAGAACTCGCCCAGATTGATACGCTTGCCGCGCAGTTGCATCAACAAGGTGATATTGCCGATGTTGAACTGCCCTCTTGCATTGGCTTTGCTATGTTGATGCGACGTAAAGTCATCGACGAAATCGGTGTTCTCGATGCCGTTCATCTGGTGCGTGGCTATGGCGAAGAGGTCGACTGGTGCTTGCGCGCACGCGCCGCTGGCTACAAGCATATGGCGGCGACAGGTGTATTCTTGTCGCACACTGGAACGATTTCTTTTCGATTTGAGAAGACATTGCGCGTCAAACAAAACAAGCGCGTTTTGCAGCAACGTTACCCGCACTATGAACTCGAGTACGCATTGTTTAGGCGCGACGACCCTTTAAGCAAAGCACGTTCAGTTTTGTTAAACGCACTCACAAAAAAACAGAATACTTGGTTAAAAAATGCGCAACTGCGTCTAGAACCGGATGACGCCCTTATGCAAAATAATGGCGCGAACGCAGTGCCGCTTTTCAGCATGGCGTTGCCTGCTCCCTTACCCTCTTCTTGTGTTCGCATTGCAATTTGGAACTTAAGCATCGCAAACCCTTATGCCAAGAAGATTCTAGAGTTGGCGCGGCTCGTCGCCAGCCAAAAAGATTTGTCTGTTCGATTATTAGTCATAGGTGAAGCAAACGAGGCCTTGTGGCATACAGGTGTAGTTGACGTGCTTCCGCGCCTAAATTCAATCGACGCGCCACTAATAAGCGATATGGAATTCCTCGGTTTAAGCAATTGTGTTGCTTGTTGGGTACTCGCAAACGGAAAGCATTCACCGGCGAAAATCTACATGGATAACTTCATGTCCAACCTCAAACTACCTGCCACTATCGTAAACGATCAATTAGATATCGTTGCATGGTTTGAGACATTTCGCGAAGCGCATTTAACGCCATAACTTCAAAGTCCAAACTACTTTCAAGCAAAAGGCGAATGAGCCAAACATCCGAACACACAAAAATGAAAAAATTGTCCGTAGCAACTAATCGGCAGAAACAAGAGCCAGAACGCAACAAAGGTTTGCCGCCGAACGAAGAACAGGGTTGGTTCGGTGGTATAGACGGCATACACCGAGGCTTGTTATACGGTTGGGCCATTGACACAACACAAATCGATGCAAGAGTAATTCTTGAAGTACAGCTCAACGGCAACACAATCGGCAGCGTGATTGCCGATGTTGCTCGCTATGACCTGCATGATGTATTTGCACAGCACTACGATAACGGCGAACGGTTTGATGTCTGTCACGGATTTGTTGCGGATTTAGGCGACGCACAGCAACAAAACAACGAAGAAAAAAGCATATTTTCAATAAAGATTGCCAACACCAACGTCGTACTGCCTGAAACTATCGAGCGATATGCAGAAAAGAAACCGCCTCTAAGCGCAACAAGCCTCGTATTTAGTGACGGCGCTCTGCGCCTCTATGGGTGGGCAATCGACTATCAAGACGAAAAACGCCTTTTACCTATTCACGCGGTTCACCAAAACGAAGTCATTGCTAAAACCATCGCCAACCTCAATCACCCTTCAGTACGCGCTTTTCGGGTTGAAGGGCATGGCTTTAATTTAGATTTACCACTGTATCTGGCAGACGGGCAAAAGCACCAAGTACATGTCGTTGACGCGACGGGTCGCGCAATTAACGGAAGCCCCATTTCGGTATGCTGCCATGCGGCGGGCGTGAGTGCACTTTTTACACAATCTGAAAATGCACCACTTAACCGTCTGCTCCAGTCATACGAGAATTTTTTACCGCGCAGCGTAGGCTTTTCACATTACACCGATTGGGTAACTCTTTTCGAACAACAAACACAGAACGAAAAAAGTTTAGGAAGCGACTCACCCGATTTTACGAGGCATGTCGGCGTCGCTGTCATCGTGCTCAACACTACGGGCGACGAAAACACATCGCTTGCAAACGATGAACTTGCGCAATCCCAGCTTAGTCAAACAGAGTCCAGCCTCGCGCAGCAATTACATCAACATGTCGAGCTCATCCTCCTTCGTCAAAGAAGTCAAAACAAAACCAACTTTTCAGATCAGTTAGGTACTGCGATAAATTCAAAAAGCGATTTCATTTGCTGCATGCGACGTGGCGACACACTTGCCCCCCACGCACTCAGCAGTGTCATCGAGGCATTTATAAATGAGCACGTCGCATTGGTGTACACCGACAGTGAATACTTAAACCAGCCATGGTTCAAGCCAGCGTGGAACCCTGAATATGCTTTTGCAACAGATTACCCACTGGAGCTTTTAGTCATCCGCAAAACTGCATTGCATGAATACCTAACGCAAAACCCTGTCCCTAAAAACTATGCCGAGCTTGCGTGGGGCATGCTCGCACAAGTGGCAGAAAAAGCGCAAGCTGCGACGGTAAAAAGCAATCAGTTCCCAATCTTGCATTTGCCGCGTGTTGTTTATCAGTTTCAATCGCCCCTAACAGAATGTGAAAAAAATCAACGCTTGCAAGCCGCCCGCGCCGCTTTGCGTTTTTTGGAGCCAACATCAGAACTTACAGCGCATCAAGGCATTAATCAGCCAAATTCTTACGCTTTGCGTCGCGTCCAGCGCGTGTTGAGCGAACAAGAAAAGCAAATAAAAGTCAGCCTCATTATCCCCACCCGCGACTACCTCGATTTATTGAAAGCATGTATCACTAGTTTGCAAAAATTTACGCGCTGGCAAAATTTAGAAATTATTGTGATCGATAACGGCTCGCGCGAAAGTGCCACCTTGGCCTATTTCAAAAAAATAGAAAAACAAGGTATTCGTGTCTTGGCGATGCCTGGCGCTTTTAACTTTGCTGACTTAAACAATCGGGCTGTCACCGAAGCAACAGGCGACATTATTGGCCTCATTAACAATGACATTGAAGCCTTGCATGAAGGCTGGTTAGAAGAAATGATGAGCCACCTTCTTCGCCCTAATGTGGGCATGGTCGGTGCCAAATTGCTTTGGCCAAATGGCATGGTGCAACATGGCGGCGTGCTACTTGGCTTAGGTAATGTGGCAGGCCACTTCGGAAATACGCTAGCTGATGCTGATCTTGGAGACCATGGCCGCAACCAAGTTCTTCAGCAAGTTAGCGCAGTCACTGCCGCCTGCTTGTTTTTGCGCAAGGCTGATTACCTTGCCGTCGGGGGCATGGACAAAGTCGCGTTTCCCGTTGCATTTAATGACCTAGACTTGTGCCTAAAAATAAGAAGCATCGGCAAGACCATTATTTGGACGCCTGAAGCACGCCTGCTGCATGCTGAATCTGCTAGCCGAGGGCATGAAGATACGCCCCAAAAGAAGGCACGGTCACAACGAGAAGTTGCCAACCTGCGGGAGCGCTGGGGGCACGTGCTATTGCGCGACCCCAATTACCACCCAAGCTTGAATTTGGACGCCCATAGCCAAGCCTATAACGGCTTAGCGATACCACCACGAATTCGCAACGCCAGAGGCCCCTTCCTCATTGAATCGATAAACAGCGCGACCCAAACAAAAGAACCTGAAAAAGCAAGCAAAGCAGCAAAACCTAATACTCAAACAAAAAGCAAAAATATCATCAAGAAGCAGGCAAAAAAATAAATACTCCCTATATTTTTAGTCGTTGAATAGGTATTTACGCTTTAGTTATAGGCATTTAAGAAAAATACTAATTGCAGTATGATAATTACTCGTTTGATGGCACGCACTGACTGCGCCACATAAATTGAATGAAATAATCGCCAATCAAAAGTCGCAGGCTCGAAAGCACTTCTTTAAAAAATGCATGAACCAAAAAATTTACGGCCTTTAAAATGATGAAAACAGATTCAATCGTGAGAAACGAATCACAAACCATTAAGAAGCTCCTACATGTGGGTTGCGGCTACCCTGCCCCACATCGCCTGCCCGCCTATTTTCAGCAGCCAGATTGGCAAGAAATACGCCTCGATATTGACCCGCAGGTGCAGCCAGACATGATTGGCAGCATTACCGATTTAAGCGCCATTCCAGACGCGAGTATTGACGCCATTTGGTCATCACACAATATTGAGCACGTCCACTCTTTTGAAGTGCCGCAAGCCTTGGCTGAACTCATGCGCGTCTTAAAGCCAAGTGGTTTCTTGCTCATGACCTTGCCCAACCTGCGCGCCATTGCCATGCACATTGCTAATGACCGACTCACCGATACCCTTTACGTATCACCCGTTGGCCCCATTACCGCACTAGACGTGGTGTTTGGGCACCAAGCATCCATCGCCAAGGGTAACGCTTATATGGCGCATAAAACCGGCTTTACTGCTAAAACTTTGGGTCTGGCATTACAACAAGCTGGGTTCGCTGAAACACGTGTGATCGAAGGCTCACGCCTTGATTTGTGGACCATAGCAACGATGGCCGAAACCGACCCCACCATCTTTGACGCACTAGCCGAGGTCATGCTGTGAACGTTCTATTTATTCACCAAAACTTCCCAGGACAATTTGTGCATTTCGCGGCGCACCTTGCGCAACAAAAGCGCAACAAAGTCGTGGCGCTCACAATGCACCAGCAACCTGCACCTGCCAACGTTACAGTACGCCCCTACAAACTTTTGCGCGGCGCTGCACCAGAGACACACCCACTGCTAATCAGCCAAGAGTCACACATCTTACGTGCCGAAGCCTGCGCCGCCGCCGCGCTCCAACTTAAAAATGAAGGCTTCGTTCCAGACGTAATTGTTGCCCACCCAGGCTGGGGAGAAGCTTTGTTTATGAAAGACGTTTTCCCCCAAGCCAAATTACTCATTTACTGCGAATACTATTACGCACTGGAAGGACAAGACGTAGGCTTTGACCCTGAGATGCCGGCATTTAATTTCGCCCAGCGCTGCGCCTTACGCCTTAAAAATAGCACCAACCTCTTGAGTATGGAAATTGCCGACGCGGCCATCTCGCCCACCGAATGGCAAAAAAGTACCTACCCAAAATGGGCGCAAGAAAAGATTACGGTTATCCATGACGGCATCGATTTTGAACAATTCAAATTCAACCCTAATGCACGAATCACGCTGGCAGAAAATGAACACCATCCACAATTCACCCTAAAACCGGGTGACGAAGTCATCAGCTACGTCGCCCGCAACCTTGAACCCGTGCGCGGCTTTCATGTCTTTATGCGCACCCTGCCAAAAGTGCTAAAAGATCGCCCCAACGCCCACGCCGTTATTGTCGGTGGCAATGGCGCAAGCTATGGAACGCTGGCACCAGGCGGCATTAGTTGGAAAGAACATATGTTGAAAGAAGTAGGTGCCGAACTCGATATGCGCCGCGTGCACTTTGTAGGCCAAGTGCCTTACCAAAGCTATCTTGATCTGCTTAGCGTCAGCAAAGTTCACACTTATTGGACAACCCCGTTTGTGCTGTCTTGGTCGTTCTTGGAGGCGGCGATTAGTGGCGTGCCAGTGTTGGCTTCGGATACTGCGCCAGTGCGGGAGTTTGCTGAAAAATTAGGTGTGGGGTTGATTGATTTTTTTGATATGCAAGAGTTTACCAAGAACGCAACAGTCAATCTAAAAAGAAACCCTAATCGCGGTGAATGTAATGGTAAAGAACAAATAAATCTTCACTTGGAAAACTGTAACTTAGAAAAAACGAAACTACTGAAATCAATTTGAAATTTCTTTACTCGTAACCATTTGGATTTAACTGCTGCCAGCGCCATGCGTCTGCGCACATAGCATCCAACCCAAGTTCAGCTTTCCAACCTAACAATTCGTAGGCGCGTGTTGAATCGGCATAACATGCTGCTACATCACCTGGCCTTCTGTCGCAAATTCGATATGGAACTGACTGATTTGTCACCCTTTCAAACGTCTTTATCACCTCAAGAACACTATACCCCTTGCCTGTCCCTAGGTTGACAGCCAAACACTCGCGATTTTTACTTAAACGCTGTAGTGCTTTTATATGGCCCAATGCAAGATCAACAACATGAATATAATCTCGCACGCCCGTTCCATCTAACGTGTCATAATCATCGCCCCATACGTTTAAATATTCACGTTTATTCGCAGCTACCTGCATCAAAAAGGGCATTAAATTATTCGGAGTACCTTGAGGATTCTCTCCAATCGCCCCACTAAAATGAGCGCCAACCGGATTAAAATAACGCAAAAGCGCAATACGCCATGTTCCGTCACTGACAAATAAATCTCGCAAGATATCTTCAATCATCAACTTACTTCGTCCATACGGATTCGTTGCAGAAAGAGGGTGCACTTCGTTGAGAGGTAAATAGTTGGGAGCGCCATATACGGTAGCTGACGAACTAAACACAAACGTGTTTAACCCACACTCCTTCATAGCATCAAGCAGGGTTAGAAGGCCAACGACGTTATTATCATAATAAGCTAATGGATTACTTACAGATTCACCTACTGCTTTGAGCCCTGCAAAATGAATTACAGCATCAATCGAGTTCTCACGCATTGTCTTGATCAGCGCTTTTCGATCGCGAACATCTGCATTTACAACTTCGACGTTTTGCGACGTAAGTAGTTTAATTCGCTCAGCAACAGCCGGGCTGCTGTTCATAAAGTTGTCAAAGATCGTTACATTAAAACCCGCATTTAAAAGCTCTACACATGTGTGACTTCCAATATAGCCTGCCCCACCGGTAACTAAGACTCTCATGAATTGTCCACCCTAACAAGTTTGCTAAAACATTATTGATTAAGACCTCATAGCGCACACAGACTTGACAAATAAGAATAGGTCATCGACAACTAAGACGAATCTGCTAAGTCAAAGCATTCAATATTCTGACTTCATCTGCGATTGATGAAATCAAACTCAGTTTTTGTTCTATCGCTTTTTCCAGCACTGCCCAAGCCACGTATTCTAATTTTACTTTTTGAATTAGAAATGCCCTAAGATCGCCGATATTTTCTGTTATTTTACTCACCCTTTTGATCGACTTTTCCTCATTACTTAAAATTACGTCTTCGATTTTTGAACTCTCTTTTCTCTCGAAAAATTCGTACAAAAAAATATCCTCTTTCAAATTTTCTTTAATTTTCTCAATGTTTATTATTTTGATGTTTTCAAAGTTGACATCAGATTCATTTTTTCTGTCGATATTTAAATCAACTTTGATATCGAGAAATTTCTGAAACAATTCGATCGATCTGTCGATGTTATTTAAAGTCTGAACAGAATCAAATTCTTCTAAAATATTGATTGCTTTTTGTGCCAGAGTTGAACCACTTCCTGCAAGTGTTGGGAAACGCTCAATAAGAAAATTACACATTGGATTCGGAGATTCTGAAATTACTTTTTCAACATCAAAGTTAACACCGCGCTTTATACTTGTCTGAAAATCGTAATTTATGTGACTTAAGAAGCGTTCAACCGGCTCCCTCAATATGGTCGATAAAAGCACAGCATTTGACGGAAAATAAATTTTAAGCATCTGTTCATGTAAATGATGACCCCAAACGAGTATTAGCTCTTTAATTGCGGTCTCAGACAAATTGTAAATTTCCTCTCGACCATACCTAAAATTTTCAAAAATACTTGTGTTTTTATATGTCCTAGTAAGTGGAATATCTCTTTCAAGAAGCGAAAGTAACGACGTTCCAGCGCATTTTGGAATATGTAAGAAAAAAAGGGTTTTGTCTGGCACCGGATATCCTAAGAGCTATATCAAAATTAAAATTTGTAACCGAAGTTATGTCGAACACGCAGTCCTGCAATTAAGGCGTGTTGACATTTACCTTACCTTAACCAAAGTACAGATGCCGCAAGATCAACAAACGACCCGAAACGGGAGGCGAGCTTGTCGTGCCGCGTTGCGACCCGCCTGAACTGTTTGAGCGTTGCAAAGAAGCGCTCAATGACGTTGCGGTTGCGATAGTGGAGTCGATCAAATTCTCGCTGTTCTAATCGGTTGGTCTTTGGTGGGATAACTGCCTTGGCATTTTTAGTTCTAAAACATGTTAGCAGCGCATTGGCATCGTAAGGTTTATCGGCCAAGACCGCATCAAGCTGCATCTGCTCTATCAAAACTTGAGTCTGTGTGACATCATGTACTTGCCCGCTAGCGAGAACGAACCGTGCCAATTGACCAAGTCCTTCGACAAAATCATGGATCTCCACCGTTAATCCACCCCGAGAACGGCCGAGAGCTTGTTCCCCTTTTTTTAGCGGCTCCAGCCGCATGTTGGTGAGCACGGACCGCTGTGCTAACGAGATAAATTTCCTCAAAGCTGGCATCTTCAAGCAATACTGCAAAGACACTTTGCCATACCATCTTGTTCGACCATCGTGCAGAGCGCACCTAGACGCTGTTCCACGAGCCAAATTCCGTCGGTAAATCGCGCCACGGACTGCCTGTGCGCTCCACCTACAATACCGCATCCAAAAACAAGCGATTATTCGCTCCACTACGGTCACGGTCGCCCACTTTTCCTTGCATGAGCTTTTCAATACGCTTCTTCTGATCGTCCTGCGACATCATTCTTAACATCCTCATTCTGCCCAAATATTAGGTTGTAAACGCAATTCCGTTAAAGTTAACAGCCCTTTACGCTAATTCTTCTGATTTGCGTATTCAAATGGCAATACGCCCTAATGTTTTTACAATCGATAACGAGAGATATGTTTAACGTTTTACTAAAATTTCTTCGCCCTTCTAAAAACCTTCATTTAGGAAAATTATGCTCTTGCGAAAAGTTTGAGTTATTACTAACTTAAGAATCGTCCAGTTATAACTGCCCAACAAAACCTTAATACTTAAAGCCTTTAAAGAATGCTCTCAAAATAATTTATCTTTTTCAAATGCGCTTGTGCTGGATTAATGTTGGCTCTCTTGATTGCTACAACAATTCAATAGTGAAAATCAAATTCCTCCTTGGTCAATAATTTTTAGTTGTGCTTTCGCTTCAATAAAATGTGACATTGTTGAACTTTTATGGTTTCTATGAATAAGTAATAAAACAGTCGCAAACTCAAACGAAGATTTTTCCCAATTGGACCAAAGTGCCGCGGTGCTAACAGCCGCGTCCTTTAACTTTCGTAACAATTCAGGGCTATCGATAATCTTTTCAATCTTCAATTTGATTTGCCTAGAGTCAGTCGCATCATTTACCAATAGCGAATTATAATTATTGATCATGTACTCGTCGCATCCGGTTACTCGACCAGAAATTGCTGTTCCACCACAATGAAACATTTCAAGCGGAGGACCAAACATCCCCTCAACTAAACTTAACTTTAATAAGACATCACACGAGCGCATAATTGCTCCAACTGAGGAAATTGGTACTTGTGAAAATGTTTTATCTGCCTTTTCAGTGCTTTTTATGTGCGACGAGGTTAAGAACCAAACTTCAACTTTATCTCTATAGTGCTGCAGCACGTCAAGTGCGAGCTCAGTTTGCTTAAAATCCACATTAAGTGGCCCCTCAACAAGGAACCGTACTTTTTTTTCTGGTTTTTTTAGTAGTTTTTCGCCAATAAGAGAAAATACGTTTTTATCCACCCCATTTTTTACCAAAAACGAAGGCCTACCATGCTCAAACGCCAAATAAGTCTGAAGCCATCGACTTATAGTGATTACAGGTATATCGATGTCGTAAGTTGAAGCAACCAACGGTGAATATTGCGGCGTCGTCCCCAAATAAAATCTCGATTCGATGGATTGGATGAAATACGTCCATGATCGCGCTCTAACTTTATCCATTTCGAAAAACGATCTCCACCAAGTCACCACTCCAATATCAAACGACTCACCGATATCTAAATTTGCAACATCAATTACCTTGATCTTCTTTAATGATGGGTGCCAATCGCTCACTTCTTGCGAAAGAAATTTAATTATTGTTACTGTCGCTCCATTCTCTATCAAATAATCACAATGTTGAAGAATAACGTTTGTACCGCCAGAAATATCGAGCGACCAAACCAGAAAAGCGATCTTCAAACCTTTTAAGTCTGTGGAAACTTGATCCCCAGTGCAGACGTAGTTTTGCAATGGCTTAGTAAAAATATCGTGCAATGATTTTTCTGTTGTTTTCATAAAATTAAGAAAAAATGCTTCTATACCAAATTGCAGCAGACCAAACATTAAAACCGTTAGTCCATTTGCTATTCAAAGCAGATTGGTTAATTAAAAATAAAAAATTGGTTTTCACTGATTCCTTTGGATTCGGGATAATTTTTTTATACACATCGAATCCAGAACCGAAAGTATCGTCATGGGATGAATCAAACCAAATTTCGCTAATGCCGGAACTCACGTTCGTGTAGTACGATGACAAACGTGCTTTAAGATTGGGGCGCAAAGCGCTAATTGGAATACCGTATAAAGCAACACAATTTAGAATATGCTGTGATGCCTCGAGGACGCCTTCTTGGAACAAGGAGATATCCTTACTAGTTTGATCAGTGCAATCTGACTCGTCGCATATTGCGAATACTTCTTTGCTATTTTCGCCATAACTTACGCATGATCCAATGTTTGGAGTCCAAGGACGCTCAATTGCTGCTGGAGGGTCAACATGTGAGTAAGAATCGTCCTTATTACCATCGAATATCAATCCAATTTTTTTCGTTCCTGAAAATTGAGGAATCTTAAACGGAAACAACCCCAAATATACTCCCACAGTATCAACCTCAGAGTATATTATTTTCAATAAATCTTGCATTGTGCCGCGCCAGCCAATGTCACAAATCAGGGCGGTCTTTTGGATTGAAAATATATCTTTATTTGCAAAATACTTCTTTAATAAAAGATTTTGATTTTCACAATAAGCAACAATCTTAAAATACAACTCATCCCCAACGATTTCCAATAAATTTCGCTCCCTCAACACACTAATACTCGTGTTAAAAAAATAGTTCCGAAGTGAATCAGGTATTTCACGTAACCCTTCGCTCGAACATATTGTTTTCAAAAGTGAATATATTGACGCATCAGGATATTGACTAGCGAAGATCGACAACGCGAGCTTCTCGTTTGCGGCAAACGCTGGAGAAAACAGCGACCGTCTACTAGTCTCTGCGTGAACCGGCTTGATCAATTGATACTCTACTGGCAAAGTTGACCAAATTTCTTCGTGTACACGACACAAAAATTTGCCTTCTCTACTTAGATAAATGACGACATCATCACCGTGTTCATATGCTTTCGCGACAGCCTCTAATACTAACGCGATTGGGTAAATACTGTTTTTAATCGACGCGTATTTTATTGCGCCATTTCTAAGTACTTCTAATGCATCACTTTGTTCGATGGAAACTAGAGCAGATACTAAATGTTCGTCGAGATAACGTAGAATTTGATTCGAAGCCCATTGCTCATATTCCGACGAGGATATTTGCGAAGGTTCATAGCAACTATCAAATTTTTTACTTCCAAAGTTGCCATCTAAGAATACCGATGAAATACCTCTTTTGTAAGCATTCCGCACATCTGCGATTGGGTTATCACCAAAATGTATCCAGGATTTTTGAAAAGATTTTGAGATTCGTTTTCGTGCTATCTCAAACAGTTTGCCATCATCTAACTTTGATACTCCGTGTTCACTGGAAACAATAAATTCAAATTGTGCTTTGATTTTGTCAGACATTAAATGAGAATCCAGAACAGCCCTTAAGTATTCTGCGTCATGATAATAATCAGAAATAACAATAATCTTTTCACCGCTTCCAACAATTTTTTTTAGCAAGTTTAAGAGTTCAACGTTTAACGATGTATTGCTAATTTCATAATTTAGTTCAACGACTCGCAAATAATTGATAAGTGATTTTCGAACGTTTAAATTTTTCTTTTTTGTTAGAAAACCACACTGATCAAACAATTTACCGATAACAGATTCAAATTTTGCTTCGACTCGATTCTTATGAAACTCCGCTTCGATATTGATTCGATCTTTGTAAATTTGCATGTAACCTATATTTGCGCCCTCGTGCGAAGAAATCTCTTGTTGAAAACCGAGATTATCGAATTGTTTTAAAAGTGATGTCAGACGCCGATTATCCAATTTATTTTCATTATCCAATCTAGCGCAAAATAGGGCATCAATAACAACCGCTGAGCGAAGCTTCGGCGTCCAATGCGGTGACTCTCTAAATACAAGCGTGTCCCAAAAATCGATTGTGTAAGCACGTTGACTCGACGTAATCAACTCTGAGTACGATACTCGCGTTCTCATATCGAAAGAATCAAGCGACGAACGATAGATGTACTCCAAATTAATATTTGAAAAATCCCTGCTATTTTCGTTGATCAATTCAATGCCAAATTGCTGTCGATAACGTTTCACAAAACGATCTTTGTGATCGATACTTACGCATCGCCGTTCGTTAAACCCAAACTTAAGAAAATGTTCTAAGGGTTGCTCCGCAGCACTGGTGACATCATCATTCATCTCCAAATACGCTTGCCCATTAAAGCAGTTTGATGTTGCTGCAGAAGCGTTTGCAAAACAAATGTAATGAGATAGCGGATTAGTAAAATAAAAATTTACAGTGGGTTGCAGCGAAATGTAAGTTTTTGTGTCAAAAAAACCATTTGGGTTGCCCCATTCATTTTCCTTGCAACACAAAAAATCATAAAAAGGATTTTTAATGATTAAACGATCAACGCTTTCTCGGTATATCTTATTTGAAAATAAAACCGACGGGTCGTAACGATCTAGTAAATTAAAGTCTATTAAATATTTTATTAACGATTCGTCAGTAAACCGATATGCCTGATCCCCGTCATCGTCAAGCTGCTTACGAACATACTCTAATGATAAAAAAGGGTGAAACTTTCGATTTTCCTTTGTACCAAAACATAAAAAATGCACAAGAGGGTCATGCTTAGAATTTGCGACATCCTTATTTCTTTGAAGATAATACGCCACATCAAAATATGGAGAGGGATTTCGGCTGGCCCTTTCGCCTAATTTATATTTAATCACGTAGTCAACGATGGGGACGTCCGATAACAACGTCATCGAATATTTTTCTCTATAGAATTTAGTGTCAAAAAAATGAGACGGATTATATACAAAGTGCCCCTCTTTAAGATAATGTTCAAGCGGAGAAATGGACTCAAAATCGATGTCTTCATTTTGGGAAACATAATAATTGCTATCGAAAAGCGTTGAAAATTCGAATCCGCCTCTCCAATCGATAGCGTATTTCTTGATTCTTTGTTCTACGTCCAATCCGGAATTAACTTCAATTATTCCATTCATTGAATCGAACAATGCCAGTGAATACAACGCTTCCTTGATGTTCATTTGCTTATCTTTTTATATTGTTAAGTTATTCTGAATGAAAAACATATTAATTGATACTAAGTAACGCTCTTAATCAATCGGCAATAATTCAAAACTCAGATCCATATCAATAATTGCTGTTAAATTAATAAATTATTGATGTGTAACTAATATGTTTAAGTGGCATTATTTTATTTTAAAACCAAAGCTAAACCAACAAACAAACAAACAAACGAACCCGTAATCGTGAAATATTAGTGACCGGAGTTTAAGTTACGCGATTTTGTGCTGTCAACGTCCAAACGGGAATAGAAACTCGATGAGATTTTCGACAGACGCTGAAACATTCAATTCAACTGAATTGATTGAAATTTCCATTAAAACTGGCGCTTCATAAGGAGCGGAGAGCCCAGTAAAATTTTTGATCTTTCCCAAACGCGCTTTTTTATAAAGCCCTTTCGGATCACGCTGCTCACATATTTCTAAAGGGCATTCACAATACACTTCAATAAAGTCACCCGCAGGCACCAGCGCCCGAACGCGGTCTCGCTCTTCTTTTTTTGGTGAAATAAATGCGGCAATTACGATGAGGCCTGCTTCGTAAAATAATTTCGCTGTTTCGCCAACCCTGCGGATATTTTCTTTTCTATCCTCTTCTGAGAAGCCTAAGTCACCACAAAGGCCTTGGCGCATGTTGTCGCCGTCTAGCACAAATGTGCGGCAACCCATTTGATAGAGGCGCTGCTCTAAGGCATAGGCCAATGTGGATTTTCCTGAGCCTGATAATCCGGTTATCCAGATAATGGCTGCTTTGTGTTGATTAAGCTTTTCACGCTCTGCTCGTGTAATGCTTGAGGTGTGTGGCGTTGTATTTTCTGACCTCATGAAACCTTTACCTTACTTACGTTCCAAAAAATAATCGCGAACCCGGTGTCTTTGCAACTTGCTTTGCGCCAAACAAGGCCAACAAAACTCTAAAAAAATCGACATTACATAATCTTTATTTCAGAAAAAAGGGTAATTTCGACCTCAAGCTCTTTATTTTTTAACTGAGCGATATTAATTTAGCGATTTTAATAATTATCCTCTATTTGTGTATGTTTGACTACAGAAGATTATTTGCAATGTCTCGAGCTGGCCAAGAGTCGCGTATATTACTTGCACTTTCCAGTCACACCAGCATGTATCCAATGAGGAATCGCTAAAAGCCCTTCCAATTTAACCGGGCCGATACGTGGTGG
>JAIETO010000044.1 GCA_019745005.1 Burkholderiaceae bacterium | reverse complement strand
GGCGAGGTATTGCAGGTGGAATTGGAGCGTCCCCGTGAACGCTTCGCGTTGGCGCAAAGCCCGCTTTACGCGTCTTACCGCCTAGCCGTTTTGGAGTTCTTGTATCACCGCCAGATGAAGCCAAGCAAAGACGCTGCGTGAGCACAGATCGAGAAAAAATCTGCGCTTATTGGAGTGCAACTTTACGTTTAACGCGGCACTCACATTCATAAGGACATGTCTATGAAAAAACTCAAACTCGTCATGGTTGGTAATGGCATGGCAGGCGTAAAAACGCTGGAAGAGTTACAAAAAATCGCCCCCGATTTATATGACATCACGGTGTTCGGGGCAGAGAATTTTGTTAACTACAACCGTATTTTATTGTCGCCCGTACTCGCTGGAGAACAGACAATACAAGACATCATACTCAACGACGAAGCATGGTACGCGCAACACAATATCACCCTGCACTTAGGGAAAAAAGTAAGCAAAATTGATCGCGTCAAGCGCATGGTGATTGCCGAAGATGGCACAGAGGCGCATTACGACCGCTTGCTATTAGCCACGGGGTCAACCCCATTAATGTTGCCCGTGCCAGGTAGGGATTTAAAAGGTGTGCTTGCGTATCGCGATATCGATGACACCAACGCGATGATCGCTGCAGCGACGATACACACGCATGCTGTGGTCATCGGCGGTGGTTTGTTGGGCTTAGAGGCAGCAAATGGTCTCAAGCAGCGTGGCATGCACGTCACCGTGGTGCACCTTCCCGCGTGGCTGATGGAGAGACAACTTGATCCCGTGGCGGCGAAGCTATTGCAAAACTCCCTAGAAGAACGTGGCTTAGCTTTTTTGCTGGGAAAAAATACCGCCGCAATTCTAGGCGACGACGCGGGGCATGTGCGAGGCATACGATTTACCGATGGCATGGAAATACCTGCGCAGTTAATTGTGATGGCTGTTGGCATACGCCCGAACACGGCGTTAGCGGAATCGGCGGGCTTGCATTGTGATCGCGGTATTGTGGTCAACGATACCTTGCAAACCTTTGACCCGCGTATTTATGCCGTGGGCGAATGTGTCAACCATCGCGGTACGGTGTACGGCTTGGTGGCGCCTTTGTTCGACATGGCCAAAGTTTGTGCAAACCACCTAGGCTGTTTTGGCATTGGGCGATACCAAGGCTCCGCAACTTCAACCAAACTTAAAGTTACGGGCATTGACTTGTTCTCGGCGGGCGAGTTTATGAGCAAGCCGGAGCATGAAGAGATCGTCTTGTCGGACCCGATAGGCGGCGTGTATAAAAAGCTGGTCATCAAAGACGACAAACTCATTGGCGCTTGCTTGTATGGCGATACGGTGGATGGAAGTTGGTATTTCAAGTTGCTGCGCGATGGTAAAAGCATCGCCGAGATCCGTGATCGTTTGATGTTTGGTGAATCGAATATTGGTGACGTTGGCCATGAAGGCTATACCAAAGCCGCCGCCATGCCTGATAGCGCTGAAGTTTGCGGTTGCAATGGCGTTTGCAAAGGAAACATCGTCAAAGCAATCAAAGAAAAAGGCCTTTTTACTTTAGAAGATGTACGCAAACATACCAAAGCATCGGCGTCTTGCGGCTCCTGTACGGGCTTGGTTGAGCAAATTATCATGCTCGCAGCGGGCGGCGATTACTCGGCCGCGCCCAAAGCAAAAGCACTTTGTGCTTGCACTGACCACACCCACAAAGAAATACGCGACGTGATTCGCGCGGAAAAATTATTAAGCGTGGCAGCAGTACAGCAATTTATGGCATGGCGCACACCAAACGGTTGCGCGAGCTGTCGCCCAGCGTTGAACTATTACCTCATTTCAACTTGGCCGCGTGAAGCGAAAGATGACCCGCAATCACGTTTTATTAATGAACGTTCCCACGCCAATATTCAAAAAGATGGCACCTATTCGGTGATCCCCCGTATGTGGGGTGGTGAAACCAATGCCAAGGAATTACGCCGCATTGCCGACGTGGTAGACAAGTTCAATATCCCAACCGTCAAAGTCACTGGCGGCCAAAGGATAGACTTGCTTGGTGTAAAAAAAGAGGATTTGCGCGCCGTCTGGCAAGAGCTTGACATGCCGTCTGGCCTCGCCTACGCCAAGGGCTTGCGTACAGTAAAGACTTGCGTCGGTAGTGAATGGTGTCGCTTCGGCACGCAAAATTCTACCCTCATGGGACAACAACTTGAACGCGAATTGGCACGCATGTATGCCCCGCATAAAGTGAAGCTCGCGGTCTCAGGTTGCCCGCGCAATTGCGCTGAAGCGGGCATCAAAGACGTGGGCGTAATTGGCGTTGATTCTGGTTGGGAAATTTATGTCGGTGGCAATGGCGGGATAAAAACAGAAGTCGCACAATTTTTTGTGAAACTCAAAACGCATCAAGAAGTGATGGAATATGCAGGCGCATTTTTACAGCTCTACCGTGAAGAGGGTTGGTATTTGGAACGCACCGTCCATTTCATCGCGCGGGTTGGCTTGGACTACGCGAAACAAGCGGTAGTCGAAGACGCGACACGTCGGCATGAACTCTATCAACGCTTATTGTTTGCCTTGGAGGGCGAGGTCGACCCGTGGCATGAACCAGAGAAAGCACAGGTCGATACGCGGCAATTTGAGATGCTGAATGTATGACACGGATCGGGGCAGGATATTGAAAAGCATTCGCCGCAGAGGCGCGGAGGACGCAGAGGAAAAGCAGAGAAAAAACGGAGTTAGAAAAGAGGTTTTGAATTCTCTGCGTTCTCTGTGTCTCTGCGATGAGGTTCTTGATTTGCGCAACAGTTGAATTGTAAACATTGAGGATATTGAAAAGCATTCGCCGCAGAGGCGCAGAGGACGCAGAGGAAAAGCAGAGGAAGAGAAAAGGTTTTGAATTCTCTGCGTCCTCTGCGTCTCTGCGGTGAGGCTGTTGATTTAATTTGTCATTTTTTCGAATTTATAGGAAGCAAATATGGACGCAAGCTGGCAGTCAATTTGTCGTATCGACGATATTCCAGTCCTTGGCGCCCGCGTGGTGGCGCGGCAAGCGATGCCGAACGTGGCGATCTTTCGCAATGCCGAGAATAAGGTTTTTGCTTTGCTCGATCAGTGCCCACATAAGCAAGGGCCACTGTCGCAGGGCATTGTTTTCGGCGAACGCGTCGCCTGTCCTTTGCACAATTGGAATATCGAATTAGGAACTGGCTGTGCGCACGCGCCTGACGAGGGTTGCACGACGACATTTCGCGTCAAGCTAGAAGATGAATGTGTATTTTTGGATGCCGGCGAATTGCATTCCCTTGGTGCTAATTAGGTCAACTGAAGGCTCGTAACGAAGTTCCTTTGACGGAGTCTAAGCCATATACTCCTAAACAAATGAATAATTTTGTGCCATTTCCGCTAATAAATAATAACTTTACAAAAAATACTTAGGTGAGTACTGATATTTTACCTGCTGTGCATGAAGTCAAAACTACCTGTTGCTACTGCGGTGTAGGCTGCGGCGTCGTCATCGAAACAGACGGCAAACAAGTTTTAGGTGTGCGGGGCGATATGCAACATCCGGCGAATTTTGGTCGCTTGTGCAGCAAAGGCAGTACTCTGCATTTGACCATGCTGCCTCACGTGTTGAAACAAGTGCGCGCACTGCAGCCAGAAGTTCGGGCACATAAAAATGCGCAACGCACAGTCACCTCGTGGGACGGCGCGCTCGACACCATGGCGCAAAAATTTGCCGCTACGATTGTCGAGCATGGCCCAGACAGCGTGGCGTTTTATATTTCAGGGCAATTACTGACGGAAGACTATTACGTCTTCAATAAACTTGCCAAAGGTCTTATTGGTACCAACAACATCGATAGCAATTCCCGACTTTGCATGTCAAGTGCGGTGGCGGCCTACAAACAAAGTTTAGGTGCCGATGCGCCGCCGAACTGCTATGAAGATATTGATCATGCAGAATTGATCTTCATCGCTGGTTCGAACACAGCGTTTGCCCATCCGGTTTTGTATCGTCGCATTGAAGCGGCGCGCAAGAATAAGCCCCAGATGAAATTGGTGGTGGTCGATCCACGCAGAACCGACACGGCTCGTGATGCAGATTTGCACTTGGCAATTTTGCCCGGCACCGACGTCGCCTTATTTCACGGCATGCTGCATATTTGCTTGTGGGAAGACTTGATTGACACCGCTTTTATTGCCGCGCATACCGAGGGTTTTGCCGAACTGAAGCGCCTTGTGCGTGATTACACGCCTGCTGCTGTGGCGCAAATCTGCGGTATCAAAGAAACAGATTTGTTATTAGCTGCACGTTGGTTTGGGCAGTCAAAGGCAAGCTTGTCGCTGTATTGCCAAGGCTTGAATCAATCAGCAAGTGGTACAGCAAAAAACACCGCGCTGATTAATTTGCATTTGGCGACTGGGCAGATTGGCAAACCTGGCGCTGGACCATTTTCATTGACGGGTCAGCCCAATGCGATGGGTGGGCGCGAGGTGGGTGGCATGGCGAATTTGATGTCAGGCCATCGCGATCTCAGCAACCCGAAACACCGTGCTGAAATAGCGCACTTATGGGGTGTGGAAAGCGTGCCTGCCACACCGGGCAAGACGGCGGTAGAAATGTTCGAGGCGGTACGACAAGGGCAGATCAAAATCATCTGGATCGTTTGCACCAACCCTGCGCAATCCATGCCTGACCAGAACCTGATTCGCGAAGCACTAAATCGGGCGGACATGGTGATTGTTCAAGAAGCTTACAACAACACGGCAACTGTGCCGTATGCGGATATTTTGTTGCCCGCTGCTGCTTGGGGTGAAAAATCCGGTACGGTGACGAATTCAGAACGGTGCATTTCGCGCGTAAATCAAGCGGTGCCGGCGCCGGGCATCGCCAAACCTGATTGGCAAATTGCGGTGTTATTTGCGCAAAAGCTAGAACGTCTTTTACAGCGTGAAAAGTCCTTGTTCAGCTACACTGAGCCAGAGCAAATTTGGAATGAACATCGCGCAAGCACAGCGGGCCGCGATGTCGATATCACCGGTCTAAGTTACGCCACCTTGAACCAAGTTGGGCCACAACAGTGGCCTTTTGTCGCGGGTGCGCGAGTGGGCAAGAAACGTCTTTACGAAGACGGTATTTTCGCCACGGAAAATGGGCGTGCTCGCTTTATTGCAACAGCTTATATTCCGGTACAAGAAAAGGTCACGCCGCGCCATCCGTTTGCATTAACCAGCGTGCGCCTGCGTGACCAATGGCATGGCATGAGCCGCACGGGCACGGTGCCGCAACTTTTTTCCCATGTTGCCGAGCCTGTGCTTTACATGGCGCGGGAAGACATGGCGCGCCGTTTGATGCTTGAAGGGGAGTTGGTCAAACTCAGTAATTCGCGCGGTGAGCAAGTGCTTGCGCTGAAAGAAAGCGACGAATTGCGCCTAGGGCAAGTTGCAGTCGCAATGCATTGGGGCGAGGAATACTTGTCTGGTAAAACCGTTGCAGGGAGCGCTTTATTGGGCATAAACAGCGTAAGTTCGCCTGCGTTTGATCCGGTCTCGAAACAACCTGAACTCAAGCATAGTGCCGTCAAGATAGAAAAAATAAACTTGCCTTGGCGCTTTGTTGCCTTCGCATGGTTAGTTGAGGGCGATGCGCTGCGCTTACAGGGAGAGTTGCGCAGCTTCATGCAAGCGTTTGCGTACGCGATGTGTGTGCCATTTGGGCGTGAGCGTTTTGGGCTTTTGTTTCGTGCGGCAAACCATAAACCCGTCGATGCCGCGGTAATAAAAGAGATAGAACATGTAATGGGAATAAGTGGCGCGACGCTGTTGCGCTATGACGATGCCAAAACTGGCAACGCACGCCACTTAAAGCTTAAAGACGGGTGTATCGAAGCGGCCGCGTTGGCAGGCGACATTAGCGCAGAGAATTGGTTGAAAGCGTATTTACAAGACGAAGTTTCCGTCGCTAATATGGGTAGCGCTTTGCTTGCACCCAAACAAAACCAATTACATCAGGTGGCGCCGAGAGCGAGCGTTGTTTGCAGTTGTTTCAATATATCCAGTGAGCAAATCCGCGAAAAATTAATGAGCGTGCAAGGCGATAAACTTGATCGTTTGAACGAATTGCAAGCCTCACTCAAATGCGGCACGCAATGCGGCTCCTGCGTGCCAGAGTTAAAAAAAATCATCTCGCAAACGCCAGCTGTTTAGCAAAAAAGCAGGCTTACGAGTTGCTTGTTCTTGCTGCACCAGCCTAGATGCAATCGCTAGAGCGCGCGACTCGTCTCAGCGCAGAATACGTTCCATGCTGATGTTCGCTCTTGTATATACAGGATGCGGCCCTTCAGAGATCGTCACAAATCCATGTTTTTTATACAGCGCGATCGCAGCCTGTAGCTTTGTGTTTGATACCAAATATACGCGCTGCGCACCGATGTCATTGAGTTTTGTTAAGCATGCTTTTATCAAAGTGTCGCCATAGCCTTTGCCCTGATGCGCGGCGTCAACTGCCATGCGGGCGAGTTCGAACACGCCATTGCCCTCGTTGAATAAAGCGCATACGCCCACGACCGTTTCTCCATCCAGCAAACAAAATATCGTGCCGCCGTTGTCGATAATTTTGCCCGGGTTTGCCGCCAGCGCGCGGTCAACTTCTTCGATTGCGAAATGCTGAGAAATCCATGCCTCATTGAGGCGAATAAAGTCGCTTAGATATTGTCGATTATTTTCAACTAAGTGCATTTGGTTTCCTTATTTGTCGTCGGCATGAAACGCGCGATAAGTGGCAAGTAACGGTGCTGCGAAAAGCAGCAAGAAGAATACGTTCAACACGGCGTTTTGCCAGAAGCCAGAGGCGACAGAAATGAAGGTATCAGGAATAAACCATGCCAGCACTGAGACCGCGACAATATTCCAAGCGAACAGTTCACCGCGTGCGAAAGCGCCTTTGACCAACAAGGTCAGCGCCGCGCCCCAGCCAAACATGACGGCACCTAAAACGCCATGCAGCAAATCAATGTAACGCAATGCCGCTGGGTCGAATTGGTTCAGTTGGGTTGGATTGGCAAACAGCAAGGTCGAAAATCCCGTGCGTGCCAAGCTGGGTGAAAGAAATAGGCTGGCGCCAAATACCATCGTGCCTATGGTGACGAGGAGTAGGCAATTTGTCCAAAACTTTGAAATTCTCTTTTCCTTTTGCATGGTGGACTCCTTTTTAAGCGGTTCTTCGTATGGTGGTGAATTCGAGCGTGTTTGATACCCGATGGTAAGTCTTTGTTGACGTAAGTTGCTGTCAACACCAATAAAAAGGACATGGTACATGGGGCGAAAGGGCGCGCCAAATTCAGGCAAGATTTATGCAGTTCTTGTCTTTATTGAATCATCGAAAAAAATGTAAACAATTAAAATTGAAAAGCGGTGAACTTGTGAGTTGTTAAATATTGTTAAACGCCGCCTCATAGCAAAAATTGATTTGCGTTATTTATTTTATTGCAATAATATTTAAACAACTCATCGAATTCCTCGATTATTTGATTTCGCTGAGTTAGGTTGTTTTCTACATGAAGCATCAAAAAAATAAAAGCACTTCCAACCATTTTTATGCAGTGAAATGCATCTTCGAAAGGAAAAAAATGAACTTACGTCTTAAGAAACTTTCTCTCACACTTGGTTTAGCTGGCTTGGCGTTGACTGCCGCCCCAAGTTTTGCCGCAGACAATGTGGTTATTCAATGGAACAACGCATTGTTAGAAGCGATACGTGTAACTCACCCCGGCCCGCCTATCGTTGCGCGTGCCTTGTATGTTGGGCACACCTGTATGTATGAAGCGTGGGCGGCATTTGATGACGAAGCACGCGGCACAGAAACGGGCAAGAGTTTGCGTCTGCCACGCAGCTATCGGAACGAAGCCAACAAGCGCCAGGCCATTAGCTATGCAGCTTACCGCGCTGCAGTTGATTTGTTTCCTACACAAATCGCGTCATTCAATGCACTAATGACATCCTTGGGTTACGACCCAGCGTATGTCGCACAAGATCGCAACACCGTCGCTGGCGTAGGCAATTTGGCTTGTGCCACAGTGCTCACCGCACGTCACGCTGATGGCTCGAACCAGTTGGGCAATTTAAACCCAGGTGCATATTCTGATTACTCAGGCTATGTACCGGTAAATTCACCAAGTACGATTGTTGATCCAAATCGTTGGCAGCCATTGATGATTAACGGTAATACACAAAAGTTTATCGCACCGTTTTGGGGTCAAGTAAAACCATTTGCACTCAAATCCATCGCCCAATATGCGGTGAAGCCTCCGGCTGTGGCAGGCACACCAGCCTATAAAAAACAAGCGGATGAAGTGCTTGCCTACAGTGCAAACTTAACGGATCGTGAAAAGGTGATTGCGGAATATTGGGCGGATGGCCCAAGCTCAGAACTGCCACCAGGGCATTGGAATTTGTTTTCTCAATTTGTGTCTAAGCGGGATAACAATTCGCTTGATCGTGACGTGAAAATGTTTTTCACCGTGAATGCAGCTCTGATGGACGCCAGCGTTTGGACTTGGGGTGTAAAGCGCCAGTACGACTACGTGCGCCCAGTAACGGCCATCCATTATCTGTATGCCGCAGGCAACGTCAATGCCTGGGCAGGCCCTAATTTAGGTACGCAATCAATTCCTGGTGCGAACTGGCGTCCATATCAAGCGGCAAACGTGGTAACGCCGCCTTTCGCTGAATACGTATCTGGTCACAGCACCTTTAGCGCTGCGGCGGCGACGGCATTAAGGCAATTTACAGGACGCGATAAATTTGGCGGTTCAGTCACCATTGCCAGCGGCAGCTCGCGCGTGGAGCCAGGTACTGTACCAGCGGCAAATGTGGTGTTGAGTTGGCCGACATTTACTGCGGCCGCTGATGAGGCGGGTATTTCGCGCCGCTTTGGCGGTATTCACTTTCTTGACGGCGATCTGGAAGGGCGTCGCGTCGGTAAATCGATAGGCAAAGCCGCCTATGAAAAGGCGCAACAGTTATTCGGCGAGGACGATCATCACGAAGGTGAACATGAACACGAGCACGATGATTAATTTCTGATGATCGTAAAAAAGAGCGGATTCTAGAAACCGTTTGGCATCACAAAAAACCGACTCTGCTTGAGTCGGTTTTTTTATGAAGTTCGCCCAAGCAAAAATTTAATCAGAGTTTCCTTATGCCTGTTGGTGCGGCAAACAAACCCGCGCTAAAACCATTTCGACGATGAATTGTTCGGCGACCGCAAAGTCCTCGTCGTTTAAGGGTGTATGGCCTAAGACGAGACTCATTTGCGTGGCAAAGTCAGCGTACGATTGCGTCATCGCCCAAATCGAAAACAACAAATGCGTGGGGTTGATGGGGGCTATTTTGCCTTGTGCAATCCAGCGTTCAAACACGGCGATATCTTTTTGCAGCATAGGCAAAATTTTCTCGCGCATGCTCTCTGCGTAAAACTGCGCGCCGCCTATCACTTCCATGGCATACACGCGTGAGGCTTGTGGTTGCTCTTTGGAGAATTGCAATTTAGCGCGAATGTAGGCGCGAATCAGCTCTGCTGGTTCTTGTTCTTCTTGCGCCAAAATATTCATCCGGTCTAGCCATTGGTCCAATACAAAATCCAACACGCGCTGATACAAGATGGGCTTAGTAGGAAAGTAGTACAACAAATTTTGTTTTGATAGATTGGCTCTATCCGCAATGGCTGCCAAGGCCGTGCCCGCGTAACCCGCTTCTGCAAAGACTTCAATCGCCGTTTGGATGATGCGTGCCTCATGCACATCGCGCGGGCGCAGCAATTTTGTTATTGCTGAACTCGATGTGCCAACGCTGGCATCGGTAGCCGTATTTACATTGGTGGAGGGGACGTCTGTTTGCATAATGCGTTGTAAATTCAGCCTAACAAGAGACCTCTGTACAACTTACTGCGCGGCCGAATTTTGCTCCTGTGATGCTCGCTGTACAGTCGTACAGGTGCGCTTCTCGAAGCAAACTTCGACCGCTCGCTACAGTTGTGCAGAGGTCTCAATAAATAAAAAAAAATGCGCGCCCAAGAAAATCGTCTTGCATGTGTTGATTAATTGTGATTGACTACTATTTCAGCACAATTTTACCAAATGGTAAATTTTTTAGGTTCAGATTTTTATTCAGGGGCGAAAAGCATGGCCAGCACTACATCAATGAATTCCTATTGGATGCCGTTCACAGCGAACCGCGATTACAAGGCTGCGCCGCGCATGGTCGCTTCAGCGTCCGGCATGTTCTACAAAGATGAAAACGGGCGTGAAATCTTAGACGGTACAGCAGGACTATGGTGCGTGCCGCTCGGCCATGCCCAACCCAAAGTCGTGGCGGCTGTGCAACATGCGGTGGCGACTTTGGATTACGCCCCGGCCTTTCAAATGTCGCACCCAGCGGCGTTTGAGCTGGCCGACAAGCTGATGACATTTACGGGGAATAAGTTTGGTCAGGTGTTTTACACCAACTCTGGTTCAGAGTCGGTGGATACCGCCATGAAAATGGTGTTGGCTTACCACCGTGCGCGCGGCGAAGCCCAACGCACACGCTTTATCAGCCGTGAACGGGGTTATCACGGCGTGGGTTTTGGTGGCTTGTCGGTCGGCGGCATCGGGGCAAATCGCAAACATTTCGGCCCACTGCTGACAGGCGTCGACTATTTGCCGCACACCTTAAGTCTGGAGCACAACGCATTTAGTAAAGGTGAACCCAACTGGGGCGCGCATTTGGCGGACGACTTAGAACGTCTCGTGACCTTGCATGATGCGTCCAACATTGCTGCCGTCATTGTCGAACCTTTAGCGGGCTCTGCTGGGGTAATTTTGCCACCCAAAGGCTATCTGAAACGCCTGCGCGAATTGTGCGATAAGCACGGCATTTTGCTGATTTTTGATGAAGTGATTACCGGCTTTGGTCGCATGACTACGCCCTTCGGTATGGATTACTTCGATGTCGTGCCTGACCTCATGACCACGGCAAAAGGCTTAACCAATGGTGTTGTGCCTATGGGTGCGGTGTTTAGTAAAGGCTTCATCTACGACACACTGATGAACGGCCCCGCAGGCATAGAATTTTTCCACGGCTATACCTATTCGGGGCACCCGTTGGCGGTGGCGGCGGCGCTGGCGTCCTTAGAAGTCTTTATGGAAGGCGAAGTCTTAGCCAACGCCAAAGCCATGGCGCCGTATTGGGAAGAGGCCGTGCATTCACTCAAAGGCTTGCCGCATGTGATTGATATTCGTAATGTGGGTTTGATCGCCGGTATCGAATTGCAGCCTATCGCTGGCAAGCCCGGTGCGCGTGCGATGGCTGCCTACAAACAAGCGTTTGCGGAAGGTATTTTGGTGCGCACAACGGGCGACATCATCGCCATGTCGCCACCGCTGATTTTAGAAAAGAAGCACATTGACCAGTTGGTCGGCACACTCGCCGGCATTTTAAAAACCTTAGATTAGGCCAATACCATGACCACTGCTCCAAATCAAAGCCAGCCGTACCGAGTCAACCATTTTATTAATGGTGCAATTAGTGAGAGCGCCGAAGCGCGCTTTGCCGATATTTACAATCCGGCCTACGGCACAGTACAAGGACAAGTGGCCTTAGGTGGCGCGAGCGATGTGGAGCGCGCCGTGGCCGCCGCCGCCAAGGCCTTTCCCGCTTGGTCAAATACGCCGCCGTTGACACGTGCGCGCGTGCTGATGAGCTATCTACAATTACTCCAGCAACATACTGACGAGTTTGCAGAAATGCTGACGCGTGAGCACGGCAAAACATTGGCTGACGCCAAAGGTGAAATCGCGCGCGGTATCGAAGTCGTGGAATTTGCGATTGGCATTCCGCAGTTATTGAAGGGCGAATTTTCAGATCAAATCGCGCGTGGTATTGACGCTTGCAGCATGCGTCAATCACTAGGTGTCGTGGCGGGTATCACGCCGTTTAACTTCCCTGTGATGGTGCCGATGTGGATGTTTCCGATAGCGATTGCTTGCGGTAATACCTTCATCTTAAAGCCTTCAGAACGCGACCCTTCGCCCTCTTTGTTGCATGCAAAATTACTCAAACAAGCAGGCCTGCCTGACGGCGTATTCAACGTTATCCAAGGCGACAAAACCGTGGTTGATGCCTTGCTCGATCACTCCGAAGTCCAAGCGATCAGTTTTGTGGGTTCCACGCCAATTGCCCAAGCGATCTATGCGCGCGGTTGCGCAAACGGCAAGCGCGTACAGGCTTTAGGCGGCGCTAAAAATCACATGGTGGTCATGCCCGATGCCGATATCGATATGGCCGTCGACGCCTTATTGGGCGCGGCTTACGGCTCGGCGGGTGAGCGTTGTATGGCGATTTCGGTAGCCGTGGCTGTGGGTGATGTGGCAGATAAATTAGTCGCCGCATTGGCGGCACGCGTGCGTTCACTCAAAGTAAAAGACGGCATGGAAGCGGATGCTGAAATGGGTCCTGTGATTACCAAAGCGGCCAAGCAGCGTATCGAAATGTTGATCGGCGAGGGTGAGGCGCAAGGCGCGACGCTGGTGGTGGATGGGCGCAATTTCAAAGTCAGCGGACGCGAAGACGGCTATTTCTTGGGCGGCAGTTTGTTCGACAACGTACAGCCAGACATGAGCATTTATTTGGAAGAAATTTTCGGCCCCGTGCTGTGTGTGTTGCGCACGCCAGATATGGTAAGCGCGCTAGAACTCATCAACAACCACGAGTACGGCAACGGCGTTGCCGTGTTCACGCGCGACGGTGGCACGGCGCGCGAATTTGTGCGCCAAGTTCAAGTGGGCATGGTCGGTGTGAATGTGCCTTTGCCAGTGCCAATGGCCTTCCATAGTTTTGGTGGTTGGAAGCGCAGCTTGTTTGGCGACCATCACATCTATGGCCCCGAAGGCGTGCGTTTTAATACACGTGTCAAAGCGGTCATGCAGCGTTGGCCAGATAGCGCCAGCAAAGGCGCGGAGTTCTCTTTCCCTCAAATGAAATAAGGCATTGCAATCATGCTGGAAAACCTACAACACTTACCGAGCTCACAAAATAAGGCAGAGCAACTACAGGCGCAGTTTTCGGATTTAGCCCCGGCCTTAAATGCGCGCCAAGCGATTATTGAAAGCCAACGCTGCCTGTATTGTTACGATGCGCCTTGTACGCGTATCTGCCCAACAGAAATCGATGTGCCTAGCTTTATTCAAAATATCGCCACCGGTAATATTAACGGTGCCGCGAAAGGCATCTTAGATCAAAACATTTTAGGCGCAAGCTGCGCTCGGGTTTGCCCCACGGAGATTTTGTGTGAACACGCCTGCGTGCGCAACCACGATGCCGAAGGTGCACCCGTCAAGATCGGTCTACTGCAGCGCTATGCCTTAGACCATATGCAATTTGCCAAGCATCCGTTTGAGCGGGCAGCGGCAACGGGAAAGAAAATTGCCATCGTTGGTGCGGGCCCTGCAGGCTTGTCATGCGCCCATCAATTGGCGCGCTTGGGTCACGACGTGGTGATATTTGAAGCGCAGAAAAAATCCGGTGGCTTAAATGAGTATGGCATTGCCAAATACAAGCTCACGAACAACGCCGCCCAAAAAGAAATTGAGTTTTTGTTGGGCATAGGAGGTATTGAAATTCGTCACGAGCAAGTACTTGGCAGCAATCTACAACTTGCCGATTTGCAGCTTGATTTTGATGCTGTTTTTCTCGCCCTAGGCTTGACCGCGAGCCGCCAACTCGGCGTGCAAAATGAAGCATCGGCAGGGATGTTAGCGGCAGTGGATTACATTGCCGAACTGCGCCAAGCTACCGATTTAACACGCCTGCCAGTGCCACAACAAGCCATCATTTTAGGTGCTGGTAATACGGCGATTGATATGGCCGTGCAAATCGCCCGTTTGGGTGCAGAGCAAGTGACACTGGTGTACCGCCGTGGTGCGGAACACATGTCTGCCACGCTGCACGAACAAGCGATTGCGAAAGACAACCAAGTCCGCATCATCACTTGGGCCAAGCCTGATGAAGTGCTGCTCGATGTGCACGGCAAAGTGCGTGGTATGCGCTTTGAAAAAATGCGTAACGTGGCGGGCAAAGCAGTTGCAACGGGCGATTTTTTTGAACTCGCAGGCCAAGCTATTTTTAAAGCGATTGGGCAAGAGCTTGATGCGACCCAACTCAAGAACGTGGCACAAGACTTGCAGCTAGAAAATTGCAAAATCCGAGTCGATAGCCAATACCGCACCAATTTGAGCAAAGTGTTTGCCGGTGGCGATTGCATCCCCGCGGGGCAAGATTTAACGGTGCAAGCCGTGCAGCATGGCAAGTTGGCAGCGCTAGCTATCCATCAACAATGGTTGTAGGCATTATTACTAAACTTGAAGAATTAACATGGCCGATCTCTCAATTAATTTCGCGGGCATTAAAGCCCCCAATCCGTTTTGGTTAGCCTCTGCACCCCCGACCGACAAAGCCTATAACGTGATCCGCGCTTTTGAAGCGGGTTGGGGCGGTGTGGTGTGGAAAACTTTGGGGGAAGACCCCGCACCCGTGAACGTGTCCTCACGTTACTCAGCGCATTACGGCAAGAACCGCGAAGTCGTAGGCTTTAACAATATTGAACTGATTACCGACCGCAGCTTGGCAATCAATCTGGAAGAAATCACGGCGGTGAAAAAGGCGTGGCCTGATCGCGCGATGATCGTCTCCATGATGTTTCCCTGCGAGGAAGAGAGCTGGAAGAAAGTCCTGCCCTTGGTGGAAGCCACAGGTGCTGACGGCATAGAACTGAACTTTGGCTGCCCACACGGCATGCCAGAGCGCGGTATGGGCGCAGCGGTGGGGCAAGTGCCCGAATATGTGGAGATGATCACTCGCTGGTGCAAAACCTATTCGAAACTACCAGTCATCGTAAAGCTTACGCCGAATATTACTGATGTGCGCTTACCAGCACGTGCGGCGATGAAAGGTGGAGCGGATGCGGTATCACTCATTAACACCATCAATTCAATCACTTCGATTGATTTGGATAACATGGTGGCGCGTCCCATTGTAGGCGGTAGAAGCACCCACGGTGGTTACTGTGGCAGTGCTGTCAAACCGATTGCGCTTAACATGGTGGCGGAGATTGCGCGTGACCCAGAAACGCATGGTTTACCTATCTCCGGCATCGGTGGCATCGGTACGTGGCGCGACGCCGCCGAGTTTCTTGCGCTAGGCGCCGGTTCCGTGCAAGTCTGTACGGCAGCGATGCTGCATGGTTTCCGTATCGTGAAAGAAATGAGTGATGGCTTGTCGCGTTGGATGGACGAAAAAGGCTACCAACGCATCAGCGACTTCGCCGGCAAAGCGGTAGCGAATACCACCGACTGGAAATATCTGGACATGAATTACCAAGTCATTGCACAGATCAATCAAGACAGTTGCATACAGTGCGGACGCTGCTATGTGGCGTGCGAAGACACCTCGCACCAGTCGATTGCCCAATTGGTGCAAGCGAACGGCACGCGCAAATACGAAGTCAAAAAAGAAGAGTGCGTAGGGTGTAATTTGTGCGAAATTTCGTGCCCCGTTGAAGGCTGCATTACCATGGTCAAACATGATAGCGGCAAGCCCTACATGAATTGGACGCAAGACCCACGCAACCCGCGTGCCGTTGTCACAGAAACGGCTTAGACGCGTGGAGACCCAAGCTATGCAAGCATCGCAGCAATACGATAGCCAACTTTGGAACGCCGACTTGGCACCAACAACGGCCGCGCAACGCACTTGGCGTTGGTACCATTTCGCCGCCTTGTGGGTCGGCATGGTCATGTGCATACCCGCGTATACCTTGGCAGCCAGCTTGATTGAAAGCGGCATGTCGGGCATGCAAGCGGTATGGACCGTGTTTATCGCCAACACCATCGTCTTAGTACCCATGCTCTTAATTGGCCACGCAGGGGCGAAACATGGCATTCCCTTTGCTGTGCTGGCACGCACCAGTTTCGGTGTACGTGGTGCACGCTTACCGGCATTAATGCGAGCGATTGTTGCCTGCGGTTGGTACGGCATTCAGACGTGGTTTGGTGGGCAAATGATTTACACCTTGGGCGGCGTATTAATCGGCCACCCCTTAGATGGCGACAAAATCGCGGGTCTGGGTATCAACGCGTGGCAGCTACTGTGCTTCCTGATTTTTTGGTTGATTCAGTTTTGGTACATTTTTCATGGCATGGAATCAATCAGAAAATTAGAAACCTATACAGCGCCACTCAAAATTTGGGTGTGCTTTGTCTTGTTGATTTGGGTCTACGACAAAGCGGGTGGCTTCGGTGCCCTGCTAGATCAACCTTCGCAGTTTGTTGAAGGCGGTAAAAAGGCGGGGCAGTTCTGGCAAGTGTTTTGGCCATCGCTGACAGCCATGGTCGGTTTTTGGGCGACACTGGCGCTGAATATTCCCGACTTCACGCGCTTTGCCAAATCACAGAAAGATCAAATTTTAGGACAATCCATCGGTCTACCCGCACCCATGGGTTTGCTGGCTTTAATGGCGGTAATCGTCACCTCTGCCACGGTGGTCGTGTACGGCAAAGCAATTTGGGACCCGGTCGACTTGGCAAGCCGCATGCAAGGCGCAGCGGTGTTGGTCGCTTTATTGATTTTATTGATCGATACCGTGTCGGTGAATTTAGCGGCAAACTTAGTCGGCCCTGCGTATGATTTTTCCGCTCTAAATCCGAAAAAAATATCGTATAAAACGGGCGGTTACATTACGGCGGGCATTGCATTGGTGATGATGCCGTGGAAAATATTGGAATCAACACAAGGCTATATTTTCACTTGGCTGATCGGCTACTCAGCGTTACTAGGCCCCATCGCCGGCATCTTGATCGTCGACTACTTTCTGATCCGAAAAACCGAGATTCAGATCGACGCACTATATCAACCAGGTGGCATCTACGAGTATAAGGGCGGTTGGAATGTGATTGCCGTGGGCGCGTTTATTGTTGGCGTTGCACCCAATTTGCCGGGGTTTTTAAACGCCGCGTTTCCCGCTTCGTTTGCCGATGTGTCGGCTGCGTTTAAAACCATTTATACGTATGCGTGGTTTGTTGGTTTGGCTTTATCGGGCACCTTGTATTACGCAGGAATGAAGTTGAATCAGCGCGATAAGTAGCTTGTGTTCAGTTTGGGTGTTGATTAGCGTTGAAGAAAGTCAAAAGCCCAACCGCAGAGCCGCAGAGGCCGCAAAGAATCAAGGTTCTTCTCTGCGACCTCTGTGGCTCTGTGGTGAGACTTTTCTTCAATGACCATCGACAAAGTATTAGGATTGACTAAGGCTGTTAGCAAGATTCAACCTGAACATAGCCAATAAAACTGCATACTGCCACTTTTTTATTAATTTATACCTAGGTTTGCGCTTTATTTAATTGGGTAATCAAAAATATACAGGTGCTGGTATATTGATTTTGCGACTAGGTTCATTTAGGTGTTGATGAAAACCAATGAGCTTGAGACCAACTTGCTAGCAGAGAACGATTGCAAGCTTGTTGAGATACGAGCAAAGTCAAAAGCCTTACCGCAAAGTCGCAGAGGTCATAATGAATCAAGGTTTTTCTCTGCGACCTCTGCGTCTCCGCGGTGAGACTTTAAGGCAAGTGTCATCGACATCCAATTCGATGCTAAGCAAGTTATCCGTTGAAATCCATGTTTTTAATCTTTAATTGAGGTTGTTATGGCTATCTTGATTCGTGGTGGTACCGTCGTTAATGCAGACCAAGAGTTTCGTACGGATGTCTTGTGCGACAACGGGCAAATTATTGCCGTCGGGGACAATCTCGCTGCACCCATGGGTTGCCAAACGATAGACGTGGGAGGCTTGTATTTGATGCCAGGCGGTATCGATCCGCACACCCACATGCAATTGCCGTTTATGGGCACCGTCACGCAAGATGATTTTTTCAGCGGCACGGCTGCTGGTTTGGCGGGCGGCACGACGAGTATTATCGATTTCGTGATTCCGAATCCGCAGCAAAGCTTGATGGAGGCCTTCCACATGTGGCATGGCTGGGCACAAAAATCGGCGGGTGATTATTCCTTCCATGTTGCCGTTACTTGGTGGGATGACAGCGTGCATGCCGATATGGGCACGCTCGTTAAAGACTACGGTGTGAACAGTTTTAAACACTTTATGGCGTACAAAAACGCCATCATGGCGGACGACGAAATCTTGGTGAAAAGTTTCGCCCGTGCGCTGGAATTAGGCGCCATGCCCACCGTGCATGCTGAGAATGGCGAGTTGGTGTATCTGCTGCAGCAAGAAATGTTGAAGCTCGGTAAGACCGGTCCAGAAGCCCATCCGCTTTCGCGCCCGCCCGTGGTGGAAGGCGAAGCAGCACAGCGCGCGATTGCTATCGCAAACGTACTCAATACGCCGCTATACATCGTGCACGTTTCATGCATCGAATCCTTAGAGGCCATCACCCGCGCACGTAGCCACGGCCAGCGCGTGTATGGCGAGGTGTTAGCAGGCCATTTAGTGATTGACGACAGCGTGTATCAACATCCCGATTTTGCTCAGGCAGCAGGCCATGTGATGAGCCCACCGTTTCGCGATAAGCCGCATCAACAGGCGCTCTGGCAGGGTTTGCAAGGCGGTAATTTACACACTACGGCGACTGACCATT
>JAIETO010000204.1 GCA_019745005.1 Burkholderiaceae bacterium | reverse complement strand
CCGACGATTCACGACTTAGCGCAAGCACCCAGCGAAGCCGTCATGGCGCATTGGAGTGGCTTGGGCTATTACACGCGGGCGCGCAACCTGCATGCCTGCGCCAAGTTGGTTGTTGAAAAATATGACGGACAATTTCCCGTTGTGCCTCATTTACTAGAAGAGCTTCCAGGAATCGGGCGCTCGACCGCCGCGGCGATTTCAGCGTTTGCCTACGGCACGAATGCCGCTATTCTCGATGGCAACGTCAAGCGCGTGTTTGCTAGGGTATTTGGTATCGACGGCTACCCCGGATCAAATCCCGTTGAAGATGTCATGTGGCAGCGTGCCGTCGCCTTGTTACCGCAAGACGGAATTGAAGCGTACACCCAAGGCCTGATGGACCTTGGCGCAACGGTTTGTACGCGCAATAGCCCACAGTGCCAGCGTTGCCCCTTGAGCCATCGGTGCATCGCGCTTGCCCAGCAGCGTGTCAAAGAACTTCCGATGCGTAAGCCCAAAAAAAGTCTGCGTGAAAAAATCGCTCTAATGCCTGTCATCGTGTTTGGCAACCAAGTACTCTTGGAGCAACGACCCAACAGCGGCATTTGGGGCGGTTTACTTTCGTTACCAGAATTGGACGGTATGCAAGAGATCCAGTCGCTTGATGTTATCGCCACACCGTCTACGTCTATCAGCACAGAGCAAGGCAGCGAAAAACCAAGCGCCAAGTTGGTAGAGCGCATACACGCATTCGCTCTACCGTTTGGGCATGTGCAAAATGTGAAAGCACTCGCACGAGTGCGGCACGGTTTTACGCATTTTCATTTGCACATTGTCTGCTATGCAGTGACGCTGACCTCGCGCGCCGACTATGTGGCTGAACCCCGCTATTGCTGGTTAGCGTTCGATCAAATCGCTGAAGCAGCGCTACCCGCGCCTGTTAAGCAAATCTTGCGACAAGTCACTGCGGCGTCGCAAAGCGATAACGTATAAACGTTCTTGCCGCGACGCTAGGTTTCGACGAGTAACGCACAAAGGTGCTGCGTCTGCAAAACATTGCCACAAGTGTGGCCATGACGCGGCGAAGTATTTTTGCGATAAGTGAAAATAAAGTTTTGTCGTTTTTATATATACCGCTACCTGTATTTTTTACTACCGCTTTATTTAAAAGCGGTAGGTAGGTTATTTTTTAAAAAATACTGGGAGTATAGGTACGACGAATGATGGTATGGGGCACGACAAGCGTACACAAAAACGAGGAAAAGGCATCGATAAACGCATAAACTGGCTCATGTCTTACCGTGTCTTTGCTTATTCGGTCTGAAAAGAGAACGTAACATCGCCTTCTTGCAGCAGATGGCAAGGCAAAAATTGACTTTCCCTGCTTTTGTAACATTGCCGCTTTTGTCGATTTGGCTAAACGATATTTTTGCGCCGTCTATGCACGCAAAGCTAGTTTTCATGCGGGTTTTTAGCGGATTAAAACAAAATTGTTAATTCTTGTTTGCCACGTTAATATGCAGATCTGTCAAATTAAATCACGTTAAGACTCATGACGACAACCTTCTCACCACAGAGTTCTGCAATTGACTATCTCAACTGGTTAGGGCACATCATTTCTGAGTGTGAAATGCCAGGCGAGTTTCGTGTTCGGGTCGCAGCTAGCTGCCTTGCAATCGCACAAGACCACCACCACGGGATAGTGGCGTTGATTGATCACAAATTATATGCGTCGAGCTTTGCGCTCGTCCGCTGCGCCTTTGAGGCGTACATCCGTGGCGAGTGGATTGCACTGTGCGCTACTGACGATGAGGTTTCGACCTTCGCGAGCGGCGTCGAGCCTCCAAAACTTGGAAAGTTACTGGAAATGCTTGAAAAAACGGAAGCGTTCTCCGAAGGGATACTTTCCAAAATCAAGAAAAATTCGTGGAGCAGTATGTGTGCCTATACGCATACAGGCGGCCTACATATACAGCGTTGGAGCAAAGATAATTCCATTGAGCCAAATTACTCAGACGAAGAGGTCAAGGAGGTTCTATGGTTTGCGGAGATGGTTGGTTCACTAGCGGTAGTCGGTATCGCGTCTCTCGCAAACAAAGAGCAAATGGCGAATGAGATTTTACTCAAATTCAAGGAACGTATTGGGAGTGAGTCTTAACATGGCAATCGACTCGGAATCAACGATGAAGCAGTTGTTCCGGTCATCTCGACGTTAAATGTCAGGAGCTATAGTGGCTATACGTAAAATAGGCCAAGTGAAAATATCACAAGAAGCGTACTTCGCTGGGACGATGGTGTGCCCTAATTGTGGAGATACTAAATTTGGGTCAAGCGGTTTACCTGATGGCACGTTGATCAGAACTTGTCATGGTCATGAGAATGATGAGACTGTTTGTAAATTCAAATGGCCATCAACTGATGATCACAAGTATTTTCATTTGCCGCTTGATCTCGTACTAAGGATCAAGGGTGACATTTAACAGGCCAATCGACGGAGAATCGCCAATGAATATTTCACTTCAATTTATGACCGTCGTGGCGATCTCGTCATCTCGGCGTTAAAGCCCGCGTAGATACTGTTATCCAAGTCAACCTAAATGTGGTGTCGGATCAAATTTTTTCCCTGACTTGAGCACACCAAAAGCGACGTGAATTAACTTTCGCATCATTGCTCCAATAATTAGCATAGGGGGTTTTCCATTCGCGGCTAGGCGAGCACGAAAGTGTTTGCCCCAAGCCGTTTTATACAAAGCGACGATGGCAGGCATGTACAAGCCTTTTCGAATTGCATTATGACCGACTTTTGACATCCTTGACTTACCCTTCACGCTGCTGCCAGATTCATGCTGGCGTGGATCAAGCCCAGCAAAAGCGACTGCTTTTCTCGCGTTAGCAAAGCGTTCAGCATTGGCATAATACGACAGCAACATAGCAATCGTTCGCTCGCCAATACCAGGGATGCTGTTCAATAAGCCCTCTTTGATCTTGAGATCAGGGTCGTTACTTATATGATCGCGGATCTGCTTGCTTAGATTAGTGATCTCTTGCGCTAACCATGCCAAATGGTTTTCGATTCCTTTTCTTACAGCATCACGGGCAACATCGAGTCGATTGCTTTCTTGCGTGTGCATGACTTGCAATGCGTCTAGGCGAAGAACCATGGCGCGCAAGGTTTGCTCAGCGATTGACGGTGCTCGCCACACTTCAGGTTGGCGTTCGCATGCAAACTCAGCAATCAATTGTGCGTCGACTTTATCGGTCTTTGTTCGAACTAAACGAGATACACCAAATGCTTTAATCTGTGCCGGGTTAACGACACTTACGTTGATATCGAGATTGGCAAGATATTCCGCCACGGCTTCCCAATACACTCCGGTGGCCTCCATGCAAACGTGTAACGTCTTCATATCATCAACACCTTGTTTGGCAAGCCAATCCACGAGGTGCTTGAAGCCTTTTGGGCAATTTTCTACGATCTTATTACGGTGTTTTTGATTGGCTAAGCGGAGCGCGCAATCCAACTTGGCTTTAGCGACATCAATTCCTAAATAAATTTGCATACAACATCCTCTGATAATCTACCTTGTGAATACGGGCTGCCAGCAAAACTGGGCCAAAGATACTGTCCGATTTTTAGACGAGGGGGTGAGCAACTGCTGCAAAATTCTACGTCACTGGCTTCTTACCAAAGGTACGAAACGGCATCCAGTTGCTCGTTCTTGATATGCCTACCAAGAACTGTTACTACGAACTGCTCTGCTGCAAAGTCATAATACAAGGTACGAATAGTGTCAGCGTATTCGTACACATTGCAAACGGGCAGAGACGTGATTTTTTGTTCATCACTGGCTATGCTGTTGCGTTGCGATCCCATGCGTGCGATTACGCTGTCGCTAATCGCACCTACGAGTTCTGAAAAGAGAACGTACCATCGCCTTCTTGCAGCAGATGGCAAGGCAAAAATTGACTTTCCCCGCTTTTGTAACATTGCCGCTTTTGTCGATTTGGTTAAACGATATTTTTGCGCAGTGTAAACACGCAAAGTGAGTATTCATGCGGGTTTTTGGCGGCTTAAAACGAATGGTCAATTTTTGTTTGCCACGTTAATATGCAGATCTGTCAAATTAAATTACGTTAGGCCGCACAAGCCAATCCTTCGTTATCTCATCTGGAGTTAAGACTTGAGTATGTCATCCAAAGCTGGCCACAAAAAGTGGCTTCTTGTCACAGCGTTAGTAGTCGGCTCATTCGGCCCGGTCTTTTCTCTTGCTACAAGAGGCGAGTGGGACGGCTTTGCAAGATGGACATTGGACCTGTTGGCATGGCCAATCGATGGAAAGCAAGTCTACTCAGACGGCGCGATGCGATTCCTGTCCGCGCTCACTGGAGGATTCCTCTTTGGTTGGGGCATGATGATCCTTTTTCTCCGGAGCTGGGTCTACGACGCCGCGCCAGAGCCTACACGGCGGGCTGTAGTGGCAGGGCTAGTCTCATGGTTCGTTCTGGATTCGATTGGGTCCATTTCAGCCGGAGTACCATCCAACGCACTTTTCAATGTGGTTGTTCTTGTCGTCGCTGTCGGCCCACTCTGGAGACCAGCAAGTGCGGCCTAACCCCTCGGTCAACCGGACCCGCTACGGCAGGCGGCGTAAGGCTGGCGCGCAGCGGCTTCGCCACTGTCGCGCGCCAGCCTTACGCCGCCTCCCTCCGCGGGCCGGTTACCTCGAACGTTAAACCTTATGTCGTCTTCCAAAGAATTGATCAAACTTGAACGTTCTGAATTGCGACGTAAGTACGGCCAGTTATTTGATAAAGTGTCCTCGATTCTTTTCGTGGCTGACCTTCAAGGAATTAGTTTTGAGACAAATATCGACGAGTACGAGCCAGAAGTCGGAACGATTCTACCGAGATTGACTCAGGCTAAATCAGTCGATGATGTTGCGCTAATAGTCTGCGAAGAATTCAGCAAGTGGTTTTACGATGGTGCGGCTGGAACAGTATCGCAATACAACGAAGTGGCTGAACAAATTTGGAGGGCATGGAATGATTTTAATTTGCGGCAGGTTTAACTTGTTGTTCGTTTCGGACGGCTTTGCCGTCTCACAACTCACACGTTAGGTTTCAGTGAATCTGCATAGTCCTTACGACCTCTTTCGCGAGGTTGAACAATGCTCCGCTGCAGTTGGAGCCCGAGCAATGCTTACAGACCGCGCACACGGCCGCCTTCGCGAAAAGTGGTGCGCGGCAAAATTCGGCATTGGCTACGAATCCAACTTCTCCAAGTGCCTCATAGAGGTTGAGGACCTAGACGAACAACGCGAGTATGACTTTCACCTCCACGTTTCTGGCACCAGGTTGCCATTTCAGCTCGCCGAGGTTCTGACCCCGAACCGTCGCCGTGGTGATGAGTATCGAGTCAAGACAGTAGCCGAACTCTCCGAGTACTACCGCTCGACTGCGCCGCTCTCTTCGACCCAGGCCACAAACGAGTTGCGCAAGGCACTGGATCGCAAGATCTCTGTTCAGTACGCCAACTCGAGCAACCTAAGCATCCTACTTTATGTAAACCTAAATGCGACCGCGCTAATGTGGTCTGAAGTTTCAGCAGCGCTAAGTGAACTAGCGTCTAACTTTGCTTCGGTTTGGCTACTCAGCGAGCACGCATTTACGTGCGTGCATGGCGGCACATTGTGGCCTCCATCTGGTGGTTGGCATGCTATATCACTTGAAAGCTAACCATCCATTCCGGCGAACTGCCTTTGGCAGCCGCAGATTTCGACTATAAAGTACAAATTTCACTTATGCACCTAGATCAGCAAAAATTTGTAGGCGAAAGTATTTTCGCTAAAATAAAACGCCACTGGCAAGGTAAAGGCACACTTGCATGGGCATATTGGGGCTTTGGCTTCGGCGGTGGCCTGATATTACTACTCTTATTGTCCGTAGCTTTTCTGTTTGTACTTCCCTTTGCTTATTCGCCTGACAAAGGAGTTCAAGGCTCGCCACTTTTTTCTACCTACTTAGCCATTGCAGGCTGCATCTACGCCGCATATGTCGTCGCAACATTAGTTATGGTTTTAAGGTGTGGAGAAAATGCGCAATGGTCCGGCTGGAAATATGTCGCCCGCGTCTTAGTCTGTATTTGGCTTGTCAATTTAATAGTCAATCTCGCTATCCGTGTACTCTAAAAATCCGGTGAAAGTAGCGCTTTTCGTCGCCAAACGTCCCGCAAGCGGGTGGCTCTTTACTTAAAACGTCAGACAGCACTTGAAGTCTCTTCTAACGTCAATCAAAAGAGACAGGAATCATGGAAACAGGAACAGTGAAGTCGTACAACAAAGAAAAAGGCTTTGGCGTTATCGTCAGTGACCAAGGTGCGGAGACATTTGTGCACCAAGCCTCTGTTTTGGTTTAAGGCGCGGCTGACACATCCTTGACCAGCCGCTTGAACCCAAATTTTTCATTTGGCGCGCTGACAGTGCAATTTGTGAGCGTGCCATTCGTCCAGCCCCTTTACTGCGCAAGCTTGCGGAAGTCAGCAAGACAAATAGCTGAAGCCCGTGCCGACGCGTTCGGCTTTTCCTCAAGTTTCGTGCGCAAATGATCCCGTGAAAAAAGCTGGCATTGTTGCCGAAATACGAAGCTCGTTTCGTCGCATTTTCTGCGGCTTTCATCGTCGTTGGGCTTGTTCTATCGCAGCACTGCGGTTTTGCTAACGAACCCGCGATAATGCAGCACTGATTCCATTCCTAAATCTATCGTGTGGTTGTTACCTTCACCTTGCGTGCCAGAGCACTTTCAGCGGCTCGTCGCCTAGACACAATTGATTTGGGAATGGGATGAGGGCATCGGCGCGTGCCTCGGTTTTGGGCGTTTTCGTGTGGTAATGTTGCATTGCTGATAGCAACACAGAGTTCTCACACATGGAATGGATTGCAGGCGGTATGCCCGCCATGTCCGTTTCGCAGCTTGATAAAAATTTGCTTTTAGGGAGGCGCAATTGATTAACTTTGTACGTCATCGATGGTCTGCGGTAATGCTACTTGCGGGTCTACTTTTTAGTGATCGGGTGGGAGCGGAAACGACTTTCTGCCGTTCGCCAGATTTTCCTCAGGAAGTCATTTGCGGCAAAATTCAGCGCCCGCTTAATCCTGCTGATCCCAGCGGTAAGAAAATCGATGTTCATTACATGGTCGTGCCGTCGCAAGATCGCAATAAATTACCCGATGCGGTGTTCTTGTTGGCTGGTGGCCCTGGGCAGAGTGCAATCAACGCTGCGGGGTTTGGTCAAGCCTTGTTAAACCGCTTAAACCGTCGCCGCGATTTAGTCTTTGTTGACCAACGAGGGACTGGGCGCAGCGCACCCTTGTCATGTCCAGATTTAGAAAATGTGCAAGGCGCACCAGATCGCGAGACCACGATTCGCCTTATGCGTGAGTGTCGTAAGCAGCTACAAAGTTTGCCTTACGGTGATCTGCAGTATTTTAGTACCAGCATTGCGATGCAAGATTTAGAAGCGGTGCGATTAACACAAGGGTATGGTCCTATTAATTTAGTCGGTGTGTCCTATGGCACGCGCGCTGGTTTAGAGTATTTGCGGCAATTCCCGAATGCAGTTCGACGTTTGGTGATCGATGGCGTTGTCCCGCCTGATTTACGTGTGCTGGGTTCCGATTCGAAAATCGCGCTGGATGGCTTATTTGCCGAATGTGCAAAAGAAGCGCGTTGCAATGAACAGTACCCTCGTCTTGAGGAGCGCTGGAAAACGCTCGTGGCAAGCATGCCAAAAACCACGCAACTGACGCATCCACGGCTCGGTTCGCCGCTCTCAATCACGATTACCCGCGACGCCTTATTGCGATTGGTACAGGCTGTGCTGTATACCCCCGCTAATACGGCAGCGATTCCCTATGCCTTGACGCAAGCTGAGCGTGGCAATTTCTCGCCACTCGTCACCTTGAGTGGTGCCACTAACTTGCCCGGACCATTAGGGATTGCCTATGGCATGCATTTTTCTGTCTGGTGTGGAGAGTCGTTGGCGCGCCCTTGGAACACACCGCCGCGTGATGAATTTGAAGAGGTATCGATTTCAACTTACAAGCAAGTTTGCGAAGAATGGCCGCGTGCTGAAATCCCTCCAGCGTTTTTCACCGTGCAAAAATCGAACTCGCCGGTTTTATTATTAAGCGGTGGGATTGATCCCGTGACGCCTACCCGTAATGGCGTCGTGGTTGCCAAAGCCTTAGGCGAAAAAGCACGCCATGTCAGCGTTGAAAACGTAGGACACGGCTTGCTTAGCCACGGTTGTGTGCGTGACGTGGTTCACCGCTTTTTAAATGCGAAAACTGACGATGACGCAGTCAAAGTTGATGCTGCCTGCGTGCGGCAAATTCCACGTCCTACCGCTTGGTTCGCGCCGCAAGAAAAACCGCTCACTGCGGCCAAAAATCAAACGGAAGTAGATCAAAAGAAAGGCGGGCAACCATGATCGTCGTCAATGACTTACACAAAGAATTTGTGAAATTGGGTAAGCCCAAATATGGCTTTGGGAAACGCGTTGCTGAGAAAGTGAAAGCCGTTGATGGCATTAGTTTCACTGCAAACGATGGGCAAATATTAGGTCTACTGGGCGCCAATGGCGCAGGAAAAACGACCAGCTTGCGTATGGTCGCGTCTTTATTGACGGTTGATTGTGGACAGATCGCGGTGGATGGCATTGAAGTCAAATCAGATCAGCAAGCGACGCAAAGTAAGATGGGCATCTTGTCTGATGCGAGAGGCTTATACCCGCGCTTAACAGCACGCGAAAACATTGCCTATTACGGTCTTTTGCATGGCATGGAACGCAGCCTGATCGATAGAAGAATCGGGCAGCTCAGCGAATGGCTGGGTTTGCGCGAAGTCATCGAGCGGCGTACCGAAGGGTTTAGTCAGGGTGAGCGTATGAAGGTGGCGCTTGCACGGGCGCTCATTCACGACCCCAGAAACATTATTTTGGATGAACCTACCAACGGCCTCGATGTTGTTGCCACGCGCGCCCTGCGTGAGTTTTTACGTTGGTTACGTTCACCAGAAGGGGGCAGCAAATGTATCGTGTTTTCTACCCACATCATGCAAGAAGTCGAACGTCTTTGTGACCAAGTTGTGATCGTTGCACGCGGTCAAACTGTTGCGACGGGAACCGTACCAGAGCTGTTGCGTTTGGCGGGGGAACCTGATTTTGAGGATGCTTTTGTCAAGCTTGCATTTCTAGAACAAAAGGGGTTTGCTTCAACCAGTGCTGCTGCACCCACATCATCGATGCAAGAAAACTCTCTCGCGGCGCAAAAGGAGACGGAATGAACGCGATTTTTCATATTTTTCGAAAAGAAATCACCGATGCGATGCGCGATCGACGCACGCTGGCCATGGTGTTATTGAGTTCGCTTTTAATTTTGCCGATTATGCTTTTGGTGATTTCGGAAGTCGTGTCGCAATCTGAAACACAGGAAGAAAAACGCCGCGTGCTGGCTGCGAATATTGAGCAGGCACCAAGCTTAGAAAATTTTATTCTGCGCCAAGGTTATCAAATCGAAAAAGCACCTGAAGGCTACGAAGAGAAACTAAGAAATAAAGAGGTCACGCAACCCGTGTTGTTGATCTCTGAGAATTTTGAGGACACTTTGAGTCAAGGTAAAAAAGGTACTTTGGAAATTGTCTACGACACTTCGAATAAGCAAGCAGAGTTCGGTCTGCGGCCCCTTAAGCGGATTCTGGGTGCGTATGCCGATGAACGATCTGCCCTGAATTTAAGTATGCGCGGCGTTTCGGCAGAAATCTTACAAACGGTCGAAATTAAAGAGCGCCATCTAAGTAGACCGAATGAACGCAAAGTCACTTTAACGGCCTTTCTCCCTTTGGTCATGATCATGGCCATCGTGGTTGGTGGCATGTTTGCCGCTATCGACACGACGGCAGGCGAACGCGAACGTGGCTCGCTTGAACCACTCATGATGAACCCCATGTCTGGGTGGCAAATGGTGGTCGGTAAGTGGGGCGCGGTGATGACGGTGTGCGTCTTAGTGGTGATACTCACGGTGCTTAGCTTCTTCCCTTCGCAATGGCTAATACGCAGCGACGCACTGCGTGCCGAATTCCAATTTGGCGTGAAGGATGCACTTAAATTTTTGATCGTTTTACTGCCTTTGGCCGCCAGTTTATCTGCCATGCAGGTGGCCATTTCGTTGACGTGCAAAAGCTTCAAAGAAGCGCAGGTGCGCAATCAAATGTTCAGCTTAGTGGTCACCATGGTGCCGTTTATGTTGACAGTCAACCCTGGTAAAGAGCCGAAGTGGTTTGAATGGACCCCTGTTTTGGCGCAAAACCTAATGATGAATCAAGTCTTAAAAGGCGAGGTGGTAGGAATAGTACCTATCGCGATAGCACTTGGCGTCTGCGTAGCGATTACGTTTGCGAGTTTGGGGTATGTAGCGAAACGATTACGCAGCGTTGTGATCGCTTAGCTTGCATTGCCGCGCCGCTGCTTGCTTAAGCCTGCGGCGCGGTGATATGCGAATAGAACAAGTAGATTAAAAGCGTGGCGTGTTAAAACTCATATTCCACTTGCGTGCGCAGGGTTTTGCTATGCGGTTTATCACCCAAATCAGTTAGAAACGCAAGGTTGTAAGTGATGGCGTTCCGCCCGCCCAAGCCTAGCTTGCCGAAGATCGCTGGCCCTGCGAGATGGCGTTGATCTGAGCGAGGGGCAAAGTGATTCCATGCCCCGAATTCGCCAAAGCCTTGTGCACCAAATTCAAATTCTTTATGTAAGCGGTACTTCGCCTGCCATTGATACGAAAGGCGCAAAGGGTTTGATTCTGCAGCGTGGTAATTACGCTCCAATAAAATATTCAAGTTAAGTTGGGTTTTGCCGAACTCTTTTTGTAACAAGGGGCCAAATCGCACTTCAAGACCTTCTCGTCTATCTTGTGGCCGTTCTATTTCCAAGATCAGACCAAGATCGATAAAGTTTTCACCTTGGGTCGTGAGTTGGAATTTATTTTCCCATTCGAAAGCATCGAAGAAACTGGCTTGTCCGCGACCATCGGCATTTTCGCGCTTGTATTTCACATAGACTTCCGAAAACCAGTAATCGGTTAGCCCATATCCGAAGCCCAACGAGGCTGCGCTTTCTCGGCTTTCTTTTTTTGGCTTGGTTGTGCCAAATTTAAAATCGATCTCTTTCTCGCCCTCTTCAACGATAGGTGTGTAGACATAATCGGCAGGGCCAATTGCAAAGCAAGAATTTGCGGCGTAAAGGGTCGCTATCGCAGCAAACGCTGCGTTGAGTATTTTTTTCATGATACTTAGTGAGTTGGTAAAGGAGAAATCGCTGGCGTGGAGACTTGCGCGTTACGTTTGACCCACTTGGAGCAGACCACGATGATCACCAGCGTAGAAAAATAGAATACGACTTGCATACCCGTTGGGCGGTCTTCGTAGCCCAATAAAATGAACAAGCCTGTTCCCAGTTTTGAGGTGACGGGGAGTAAAGCGGAGGTATCCCAAATCGGCGTTGCCATGCTGGTCAATAAATCTGCTTGGTTGAGGAACTTTGCCATTTGACTTGCCAAACCTGCCGCCAGCAATAGTAATAAGGTGCCTGTTACCGAGAAGAATTTATTCAATGGGATGCGCAATAAACCCAGATAGGTCACCATGCCGATTGCTGCGCCGCCCAACAAACCAATTAAACCGCCCAGCAAAACAGTGCTGGTTCCATTGGGTGTGCTAGCGGCCATGCCTTGCAAAAACAGCGCGGCTTCCGAGCCTTCGCGCAACACTGTAAAAGCAATCGCGACGGTAATTGCGGATAAGGCGCGCTGGCCATTGCGTATGGCGCCGCCGATGTGTTTGGCTTTCATGGCCATTTCTTTGCCATGTGTGGCGATCCAAATGTTATGCCAAGCGATCATGAGAACTGCTACGCCCAGCACCACGGCTTTGAAGATTTCCTGCCCACTGCCATCAAATTTCTCCGCAATTGATTCGGTAAACCAAGCAACAACGACCGAACCAATTAGTCCAAGTGCGATGCCTAATCCCAGCCAGCGGTCACGGTGAACCATGCCACGGGTAGAAGCTGCGATGATGCCAATCAGCAGCGCGGCTTCTAAAGATTCACGGAAAACAATAATAGCGGCGCCAAACATTGTGCTTACTCCGCGATCACCACGCCTTTGGCGGTGGCTTCATGAAATTCACCGACAAAGGTATAGCGACCGGCTTTGAGTGGCCCGATAAACAGTGAGGCTTTCGATTTCGCCGCGATGACTTTTTCACGATTCAGATCGTGACTTTCAAATTCTTCGGGCGTTGCATCTTGATTGTCGATGATGATTTTGACCTTCTGTCCGGCAGGCACACGTAGCTCACTCGGGGTAAATTGATGATCTTTGATGACCAATACCAGTTCTTTTTCCGCACTAAAAGCAGGCGCGCCGATGAGGCAGCTAGTGAGTAGTGCTAAGCGAATGAAGTTGAGTGTGCGTGTCATGATGAGCAATGGTAGAAATCGTTAAAGTTAATGATAACGATTCTTATTTGCGTTGTCAAGTGAGGATTCGTAGGTGCTGTTCGTCTTCCTTCTTGCTCGCGGATTCAAATAGACGCAAGGGGCATGCAACACGAGTTTGCATACCCCTTGCGGCTGACAGATTTACTGGATTGAATTGCGCGCTCTTTGAACGCTTTAAACGCTTAGAACGCTTAGAACGCTTAGAACGTAAGACCGCCGCCTTTTTTAAACAGGGCTATGTCAATATAGTTCGAGAGATGGCGCGAACGATCCGACGGGTTGATGATGAACCCGCCAAGGTCAACGCCATTGCCTTGATTGGTAAGTGTGTTGAGCGCATCACGACTTGGTTTTCCCAATTGAATCGCCTGCACTAAAGTTTTTGCAACGGCGTAGCCTTCAAGCGTGAGGGTTGAAAGGTCCTCGTCGCGAAACTTCTTCATCATTTTGCTGTGATCAATTTGCAGCAAAGATTTTTTCCCAGTTGGGTTAGGTACTACTTGGGAAAATACCGTCCATTCCAATGATTGTGCGCTTGTCAGTTCCGCAAGCGTTTGCAGATTAGTGAGTGAGGTGCCTGCGACAAAGGTCTTCGGCGCGTATTTTCGGAAGACTTTCAGAAATTGACCCGTGCCTAGCGTGTCCGCAATGCTGATCACAATATTCGGTTCTGCTTTGGCCAAGGCAGCTACTTCCGCTTCTACCACCGCTTCGGTCATGCCCAGTTTCACGACGCCGCTCATGCTCATGTTGCGGCGACGAATTTCATCGACCACGTATTGATACATGTCTTGGCTAAAGGCTGAGTTTTGAAATGCAATACCGATTTTCTTGATACCCAATTTGTCGAAATAAGAAAAGATGTATTTCATTTCTTGTTCGGGGTTAGGACGCCAAAACAACACGCGCGAACCGTAAGTTTTTACCGAAGCAACGAGTGGTGCAAACAAGGTCAAATCACTTTGGGCAAATGCAGGTGAGGCGATGACTGCATCCGTCACATTGGCACCAATTCCTCCAAGCAGAAAGTCGACTTTTTCCTTCTGAATCAATTCTGTTACGGCCTTGGCAGACGCATTGGGGTCGCCCTGATCATCGCGTGCGATGTATTTGATGCGCCGACCACGCACGCCGCCAGTGGTGTTGATGGAGTCAAAGTAGGTGGTAATGCCCGCCACATAGTCACGCCCAATACTGCCATTGGGGCCAGAAAGATCAATCGCTTGACCAACCACGAGAGGCGCATCTGAGGCCAGCGCGCTGGTTGGTAAGGCGATCAGCGAAAAACTCATCAGCGCAAAATAGATACTGTGGAAAATTCTGCGCAGAAACAAAAAAGTCAGGAAAAAGAAGGAGGGTTTCATGGTCATTGTCCATTCGTTGCGCGTATTGCGTTGCAGAAAGTGTGCGCAATTATTGTTACCTTGGAATGACACGAAAGCGCCTTAGAAGGTGATTCTTTAGAGCAACTCCTCGAAAATGGAAATAAATACCTCTCCTTTTGATTACAAGTTTTTAACATACTCCTTATTTTTATAAAAATTTGCCACAATTTCCGCTATAAAATAAAGCGACTTTAAATATTACTGGTGTATGTATATGTTTATGCGATTTTTTAGTCATCGTTGACTTGCTTGCCTGAGGCAAACAGTTGGTAGCCCGACACAGCGCGCTTAGTCGATCTTTGCGAATTGTTGCACTTGCGTAAAGTAGGGAAAATTATCAGCGAGCGAGTCTGGTTTTATTCAGATGCTGCAGGGAAACTGCGTTTTCTAATTGCGTACTGCCGACCTGTGTGAGATCGTAGAAAAATAGAAATTACTGCGACGTGCTTAACAGATCACGCAGCGGCTTCTTTAGGTAAGCCGGCGGTGCCGCACCAAAACTTGTTCCGTGGCTTTGAAGTAGGCAGCAAGCTTTTCCACCATGTAGACCGAGCGGTGCTGCCCGCCCGTACAGCCTATCCCTATCGTCAAATAGCTGCGATTGTCTTGCTTAAACGAGGGTAGCCATTTTTCGATGAATGTTTGAATGTCGGTGAATAAGTCCTGCGCCATGACTTGCTTATCAAGGTAGTCAATAATCCCTTTATCACGGCCATTTAAAGGGCGAAGACTTAAGTCGTAGTAGGGGTTCGGCAACATGCGCACGTCAAACACAAAGTCCGTATCGAGTGGCACGCCAATTTTGTAGGCAAAGGATTCGAACATCACAATCAAGGGGGCGTGCTCAGTTTGAATCACATCTTTGACCCAAGCGCGCAAGGTATTGGCGCTTAAATTGGAGGTGTCAACCACGTGGGCAAGAAACTGAATGGTTGCCAGTATCTCGCGCTCTTCGTGTATGCATTCCGTTAAGGTGAGCCTGTCTGCAATGGTGTGGCTGCGTTGCAATCGATGCGATAGAGGATGGGTGCGGCGGGTTTCGGAAAAACGCGCTACCAAGGACTCGGTGCTCGCCGTCAAAAATATGATTTTGACCTCATGCCCGTCACGTCGTAACTGCTCCACGGTGTCCGGCAAGCCTGTTAGCAAATGCGCACTGCGCGAGTCGATTGCCATAGCAGCCGATTCGATGCCTTCGCTAATTAATGTCTGCACTAAAGCGGGCAACAAGCTTGGCGGGAGGTTATCCACGCAATAAAACCCAGCGTCTTCAACCACATTCAACGCAACTGATTTACCTGAACCGGAAATGCCTGAAATGAGGAGAATTCGCATAGGAGTGTAGGTTCGAAGGTTTAATCTGCACTTTCGTCCATGGCGCGGCGCTGTCTTTCCATGAACTCTTCCAAGGTATTAATCCCGCGCAACTTTAAAATCGTATTACGCACCGCAGCTTCCAGCAAAACCGCAATATTGCGACCGGCCGCGACGGGAATCACGACCTTAGCAATTTCTAAGCCTAACACCTCTTGCGTTTCGGAATCGATGGGTAAGCGTTGATGATTTTCTTCTAGAGTACTTCTGCGCACCAGATGCACAATGAGTTTTAAACGCATTTTTCGGCGCACAGCGGTTTCGCCAAAAATGGCTTTGATGTCCAACAAGCCCAAGCCACGTACTTCTAATAAATTTTGCAAAAGCGGTGGGCAACGGCCTTCAATCATGTTGGGCGCAATGCGCGAAAACTCTACCGCATCATCGGCAACCAAGCCATGACTGCGCGAAATTAATTCCAAGCCTAATTCACTTTTACCAAGGCCAGACTCACCAGTAATCAACACACCGACGCCCAGCACGTCCATAAAAACGCCATGCATGGTGATACGTTGTGCCAGCTTTTTCGAGAGATAAACACGCAGATAATCAATCACCTGCGCAGCGGGAAGTGGTGTAGAAAATAAGGGGATATTTCTGTCGTCGCAGGTGGTTAAAAAAGCGGGTGGCGACTCTAAGCCTTGAGCGACAATTAAAGCAGGTGGATCACCGGCGACCAATTCTTTTACAAGATTCGCACGTGAGATCGGCGCGAGGCGGTGGTAATACCCCAGCTCTTGGTGTCCAAGCACTTGGATACGACCCGGATGAATTAAATTTAGGTGGCCAACTTGATCCGCGGCGGAAGTCGCGTCGCCCGTAATTTGCTTATCGCCACCAGAGAAACCTGCAAACCAACCTAGCTGCAAAGAGTCGCGGTTGTCGTCATAGATATTTTGTACAGTGAGTTCGGTCAGCAGAGGCATGAACGGTACTTTGAGAAAAGTGGAAGCACCATTTTACCTTTGTTCTGAAGCCAAATAATGCTTCAAATTCTTACGACTTGCTAATTAAGAAATAGCCTGCATATTTGGCTGCCAAGAAATAATGCTTTGATGAATTTTTTGCGCATCAGGTTCGGCAATTAGGGCATCACGAAAGTCTTGGTTCGACAACATTTCTGCCACTTCGGACAAAATTTCTAGGTGCTGTTGCGTTACGTTGTCGGGCATCAGTAAGAAAATCAGCAAGCTTACCGGCTCACCGTCAGGCGACTCGAAGGGAATCGGTTCGCTCAAGCGTACAAAGGCGGCAATCGGGGCTTTGAGACCCTTAATTCGGCCATGTGGAATTGCCACACCGTGCCCTAATCCAGTGGAACCCAAACGTTCGCGCGCAAACAAATTGTCCGAAACGGTCGAGCGTGCAATGCTGCAATTGTTTTCAAACAACAAACCAGCTTGTTCAAATGCTCTTTTTTTACTGGAGACATCGAGGTCTAACAAGACGTTAGGGAGGGCTAATATTTTTGCGATATTCGTCATGATGCGAGAGCGAAGGTGGCGATGAACGAGTTGCTCGGTTGGCGTGCTGTATTAACTAGTGCGTTCACAAGTGCAGTAAGCAGTGCAGTTAGCTTAACGGTTGCCTGTTCGGCGGACAGCGCGAATTATAGGCTTCTTTTTAATTGCAGGTGGAAAGTCTCGTGGTGCAAGGCAAGAAATTTTTAGTTGACGTAAATCAATTATTTCTTTGCTTTATGACTTCAATAGGGAGCGGGATATGGTGTCAGACCTTCTTATTTGGCGCAATTCTGCATAAGGAAGCTTTGGTTAAGTTACTGTGTGGCCAATTTGAATCTGCGACGCCTTCTATGGTGCCGCTACAGGGCTCGCTGTACAGTCGACAAAATGCTCAAACCTTGACCGCTCGCGACGCTTAATCAGCGCTTCTTTAAGTTCTTATTTACTCTGATGATTTAGCAGCAACTGTTCGAAATCAGGAATGGTGAGCGGGCGACTAAAGTAATAACCTTGAATCTCGTGGCAACCAGAGTCAGCCAAGAAATTGAGCTGCTCAATATTCTCAACCCCTTCCGCGGTGACTGTCATGCCTAGTGCGTTTGCCATCGCGATGATGGCGCGCGTCAGTACCACTGAGTCGTTATTTTTTGGAATCTCACGAATAAACGAGCGGTCAATTTTGAGATTATCGATGGGGAAGCGCTGTAAGTACGAAAGCGATGAAAAGCCCGTGCCAAAGTCATCTAAGGAAATACTCACACCCAATGCCTTAATCGCATTAAACACGGGCAACAAAACTTCCATATCACCCATCAACAGCCCTTCGGTGATCTCTAATTGCAAAGCGCTGGCGGGCAGGCCGGTTGTTGCCAATACATCTTCTATAAAGTGGCTGAGACCCGGATCTTGGAATTGTTTCGGTGAAATATTGACGCTGATCACAAGATCCGTCATGTATTTTTCGCGCCAGATTTTGGCTTGACGACAAGACTGTTCTAATACCCATCGACCTAAGGGCAAAATCAAACCGATTTCCTCGGAAATGGGGATAAAGTCGTTTGGCATAATCATGCCTTCGTCAGGCGTTTGCCAACGAATTAGGGCTTCTGCACCGACAATTCTTGACGCATAGATTGAGACTTTAGGTTGGAAATACACTAAAAACTCAGCGTCAGCCAACGCGCGACGCAAGTTCTTTTCGAGCTGATAGCGGTGATGAGCGCGAATATTCAATTCGTTCGTGAAGAACTGGTAATTGTTGCGGCCGGATTCTTTTGCGAGATACATCGCGGAATCGGCGCAGCGTAAAAGAGTGGGAGCATCATCCGCATCTTGCGGGTACACACTAATGCCTATCGAGGTGCCGAGATGGTATTCGTTGTTATCAATCAAAAACGGTTCGCGCATTTGCGCTAACACGCGCTCCGCGAGTTCGTTCAAATGACTCAGCGTCTCGAACGACTCCGCCACAATCACAAATTCATCGCCACCAAGGCGCGCCAACATATCTGTGGTGCGGATGCAAGCGCTTAATCGATTGGCGACGTCACAAAGCAAACTGTCACCTGCTGCGTGGCCCGCCGTATCGTTGACATTTTTAAAGCGATCAAGATCCAGAAAAAGCACGGCAACCCGGCGCTCATTCGCGTTCGAAATTGCTAAGCTAAGATGCTGATGTAACTGGTGTCGGTTCGGTAAGCTGGTTAACGCGTCATGGTTTGCTAAATACTGCAATTGGCGTTGGGTTTCGCGAAATTCCGTCGTGTCCGTAAAGGAAATAAGTACGGATGTCACTGTCTCAGCGTTTGCTTGTTTGATTGGTAAAGCGTTGACCAATAACCAAACCAAGGAATGGTCACGCAATTCGAGCCCAATCGAAAGATTCACGATGGGTTCGCCACTGCGGAAAACCGTGGAAACAGGGTCGGCACCAATCG
>JAIETO010000002.1 GCA_019745005.1 Burkholderiaceae bacterium | reverse complement strand
TGTTTAGCCCGGACAGTATCGCCCTATCACCATAACTAAAATGCAAATCGCGGATTTCTACTAGGTTGGGCGAAGGACGAGACACGTTTTTTTGCAAGGATGGGATTAAAAGCCAAATTGTAATGCAGAACGCTAAAGTGGGTTTGTAAGCAGTTATGCCAATTATGTAACGAAATACTTTTCGTTTCGCAAAAGTAACTTTGTACTGATTACTATTCGGCCGAAGTAATACATTGAAAGGTAAAATTTTTACCTAAAAAATTCTTTTCAACACGAACATGTTTCTCGGCTGTTAGGGGTAAGGGGCTGATTAAGCCAAAAGACAATCTCCCCAGTTTATTTATCGCTCCCCTATACAGCCGAGCACCCCAAAATTTGAGACCTCTGCACAGCTTACTGCGCGGCCGAATTTTGTTCCTGCGACTCCGGCTACCGTGCTCGCTGTACAGTCGACTAGGTGCGCTTCTCGAAGCAAACTTCGGCCGCTCGCTACTTCGTGCAGAGCTCTCAATTTACCTATACTCGGCAAAATTTGTTAATTTTTATGCCGTTTGCGCCTGCAATATAAGCGATAGAAAATATTACTAGGCCTAGTATATAAAAAACGCCGCTTTGACAGGCAATTGATTCAACGCGGCAGCAAGGATACACCCATCAACATGGCATCCACTTCACGGGCACATTGGCGTCCTTCACGAATCGCCCACACCACTAAAGACTGGCCGCGGCGCATATCGCCAGCAGCGAATACTTTCTCCACGTTAGTTTTGTAACAGCCAGCACCGTCAGTGGATGCCTTCGCATTGCCCCGCCCATCTCGTTCCACGCCGAATGCGTCTAACACTTGCTGAACTGGCGAGACAAAGCCCATCGCCAGCAACACAAGATCGGCTTTCATTTCAAATTCGGAATCTGGCACTTCCTGCATTTTGCCGTCCTTCCATTCGACGCGGCAGGCAATCAATTTTTCGACTTTTCCTGCTTTGCCTTCCAAGCGCTTAGTTGCCACCGCCCAATCGCGCTCACAACCCTCTTCATGCGAAGACGAGGTGCGCAGCTTGGTGGGCCAATAGGGCCAGACCAAGGGCTTGTTTTCTTGCTCTGGAGGCTGCGGCATCAACTCGAACTGCGCCACCGATTTTGCGCCGTGGCGGTTGGATGTGCCCACGCAATCGGAGCCAGTATCACCGCCGCCGATGACGACCACGTGTTTGCCCGTTGCCAGTAACTGATCCTTGATTTTATCGCCTGCATTCACCTTGTTTTGCAGCGGCAAGAAGTCCATTGCAAAATGCACGCCTTTTAACTCGCGCCCTGGTACAGGGAGATCGCGCGGTTGCTCTGCGCCACCCGCGATGACGATGGCATCGAAGTCTTGTTTGAGTTGCTCTGGGCTGATGGTTTGCTTGGACCAATTCGTGATCCCTGCGGGGAATTCATTGCCGACCAAGACCCCAGTTTTAAACACCACGCCTTCCGCTTGCATTTGCTCGACTCGTTTGTCGATGTGCGACTTCTCCATCTTAAAATCAGGAATGCCATAGCGCAGCAAGCCGCCGACGCGATCATTTTTTTCGAATACAGTAACGTCATGACCAGCACGAGCCAATTGCTGTGCGGTCGCTAAACCTGCAGGACCAGAGCCGACGATGGCGACTTTCTTTCCTGTCTTGTACTTTGGTATTTGTGGCAGCACCCAGCCGTTTTCCCAGCCCTTGTCGATAATAAAATGTTCAATCGATTTGATGCCCACAGGGTCATTGTTGATGCCTAAGGTACAAGCCGTTTCGCAAGGTGCGGGGCATATTCTGCCGGTAAATTCGGGGAAATTATTTGTCGAATGCAAGGTCTCCAAGGCCAGTTGATAGTCGCCTTGGTACACCAAATCGTTCCAATCTGGAATGATGTTATTGACTGGGCAGCCGTTGTTACAAAACGGGATGCCGCAGTCCATGCAACGTGCGCCTTGTATTTTGGCTTGGGCATCGTCTAGGTGAAGCAAAAATTCCTTGTAGTGCTTTTTACGTGCGAGCGGCGCTTCACTTGCTTCTTGCAAGCGCTGATATTCCATAAATCCTGTGACTTTACCCATTCTTAACTCCTTATATTTTGCTGATGGCGGCGCATCTTAGAAGCCGCGCTGACTGTACCTTACGCAGCGGCTTTCTCTTTAACGCTACGCTGCGCTTCAAACATTTCTGCCAACGCGCGCTGATATTCAAATGGGAAAACCTTCACGAATTTTGAACGCCCCCGTGCCCAATCATCGAGCAAATTGCGCGCACGCGTGCTGCCTGTATGCTTGAAATGCCGTTCAATCATGCTGCGCAAAATCGCCTCATCAGTCTCCCGCTCGCCGCCCATAATGCGGCTGTGCCAGATAGAGCGATCAACGCTGGCGATTTGCACATCGCCTGCAAGAACGGGCTCTAAGCGCACCATCGCCATATTGCATTTCGCGGCGAACTCGCCCTCCGGGTCGTAGACATACGCAATGCCGCCCGACATCCCTGCAGCAAAATTGCGCCCAGTATTGCCCAGCACGACAACGGTGCCTGCCGTCATGTATTCACAACCGTGGTCGCCCGTTCCTTCAATCACGGCGGACGCGCCAGAATTACGCACGGCGAAACGCTCGCCAGCAACGCCGTTAATAAATGCTTCACCGGCAATAGCCCCATATAGAACGGTATTGCCACAGATGATGTTATCTACTGCCCATCCGCGGAATTCAGTATTGGGGCGAATAATAATGCGCCCGCCAGATAAGCCTTTACCGACATAATCATTGCCTTCCCCCACCAAATCCAAAGTCACGCCTTGCGCCAAAAACGCGCCGGCTGATTGCCCGGCTGTGCCTTGCAGTTGAATGTGGATGGTGTCATCAGGCAAGCCTGCATGACCATAGCGCTGCACGACTTCGCCCGACAACATGGCGCCCACTGTGCGGTTCAGGTTTTTGATCGGCATGATGAAGGAGACTTTTTCACCACTTTCCAAAGCGATTTTGGCTTGCGCGATCAGCTTGTGATCCAGTGCCTTACTCAAACCATGATCTTGCTGTTCGGTATGGCGCGTGGCACTCTCAACACCTTCGGCCGTGCGCGTGGGTTGATGGAATATTTTGGAGAAGTCCAGTCCCTGCGCCTTCCAATGAGAAATCGCCTTTGACTTGTCGAGCAGATCAACTCTGCCGATCAATTCTTCATACGTGCGTATGCCCAATTGCGCCATTAGTTGGCGCGCTTCTTCAGCCACGAAGAAGAAGTAGTTCACTACGTGTTCAGGCTTGCCGGTGAATTTTTTGCGTAGCACCGGATCTTGCGTTGCCACACCGACAGGGCATGTGTTCAAGTGGCACTTGCGCATCATAATGCAGCCCTCCGCTACCAAAGGCGCAGTGGCAAAGCCGATTTCGTCCGCACCCAACATGGCGGCAATCACCACATCACGGCCCGTCTTCATTTGGCCATCTGCTTGCACCCGTACGCGGCCGCGCAAGCCATTCAAAACCAAGGTTTGCTGCGCTTCCGACAAGCCCAATTCCCAAGGCGTACCCGCATGTTTGATCGAAGACAACGGGGAAGCGCCCGTTCCACCGTCATGCCCTGCGATCACAATGTGGTCTGCCTTGGCTTTTGATACTCCTGCGGCGACCGTTCCCACACCAACTTCAGAAACTAATTTGACGGAAATAGAAGCACGTGGATTGACGTTTTTCAGATCGTGAATTAACTGTGCGAGATCTTCGATAGAGTAAATATCATGGTGCGGCGGTGGCGAGATCAATCCAACACCGGGCACCGAGAAACGCAATTTGGCAATATAGTCCGAAACTTTGTGCCCCGGCAGTTGCCCGCCTTCACCCGGCTTTGCACCTTGCGCCATTTTGATTTGAATTTGATCCGCCGAGTTCAAATACGCCGCTGTCACGCCGAAACGACCGGACGCAACTTGCTTGATTTTTGAACGCAGAGAGTCACCCTCTTGCAGCACCGTTTCAACTTCAATTTGTTCACGGCCGATTACCGAAGCCAAAGTTTCACCTTGCTTGATCGGGATACCTTTTAATTCTTGCTGATAACGCGCAGGGTCTTCACCGCCTTCACCGGTATTCGATTTCCCGCCAATGCGGTTCATCGCTATCGCTAAGGTCGCGTGGGCTTCCGTGCTAATCGAACCCAAAGACATGGCGCCTGTGACAAAGCGCTTCACGATCTCTTTCGCAGGTTCGACTTGATCAATGGGTATGGCTTTGCTCGGATCAAGCTTGAACTCAAACAGGCCGCGTAATGTGAGATGGCGTTTAGACTGATCGTTAATTATTTGCGCATATTCTTTATACGAATTGAAATTATTAGCGCGCGTTGAATGCTGCAACTTCGCCACCGCGTCCGGTGTCCACATGTGGTCTTCACCGCGAATTCTGAACGCATATTCGCCGCCCGCGTCGAGTGCGTTGGCCAGAACTGGGTCAGCACCAAACGCTAACTTATGCAAACGTAGCGCCTCCTCCGCCACCTCAAATACACCGATGCCCTCAACGTTGGATGCCGTGCCTTTAAAGTATTTGTCGACCAAGGATTTATTTAAGCCGATGGCCTCAAAAATCTGCGCACCGCAGTAGGACATATAGGTCGAAATGCCCATTTTGGACATGACTTTTAACAAGCCCTTACCTATCGCTTTGGTGTAATTTGCAATGGCTTTTTCTGGCGATAAATCATCGGGCAGGTCTTTTGCCATGGCTTCCAACGTTTGCATCGCTAAGTAGGGGTGCACAGCCTCCGCACCATACCCGGCGAGCAGCGCGAAGTGATGTGTTTCGCGTGCTGAACCTGTCTCCACTACCAAGCCTGTAATGGTGCGCAGGCCTTTACTGACCAGATGTTGGTGCACGGTAGATGTTGCTAACAAGGCTGGAATGGCGACAAAATTAGCATCCATTTTTCTGTCGGTGATGATCATGATGTTATGACCTGACTTCACCGCATCAACCACCTCGGCGCAAATGGAGGCTAGGCGCGCTTCGATCCCGTCTTTACCCCACGCGACGGGGTAACAAATATCCAATTCATAGGATTTGAATTTCCCGCCTGTGTTAGCGCTGATATTGCGCAGCTTGGCAATGTCGTCGCCATTGAGCACAGGCTGCGACACTTCTAAACGCATTGGGGGGTTAATGTTATTGGTGTCGAGTAGATTGGGTTTGGGTCCGATAAAGGACACCAAGGACATCACCATCGCCTCGCGTATCGGGTCGATGGGTGGATTAGTTACCTGCGCGAAGAGCTGCTTGAAATAGTTGTATAGAGGTTTCAGCTTATTTGACATCACTGCCAATGAAGCATCATTACCCATGGAACCTATGGCTTCTTCCGCGCCACTGGCCATTGGTGCCATCAGAAATTTCAAATCTTCTTGCGTATAACCGAAGGCTTGTTGGCGGTCCAGCAAAGACGCTGTCTCCGCCACTGTGCGTTGCTCGCCTTTGAGCTCGTTGAGCTTGATCCTGACGGATTGTATCCATTGCTTGTAGGGCTTGGCATTGGCGTAGGTGTCTTTGATTTCCTTGTCATCAATGATGCGACCTGCTTCTAAATCGATCAAAAACATTTTGCCCGGCTGCAGGCGCCATTTTTTGATAATTTTTGATTCGGGAATCGGCAGCACGCCGGATTCCGACGCCATAACGACTAAATCATCATCGGTAATGATGTAGCGCGCGGGGCGCAAGCCGTTGCGGTCTAAGGTGCCGCCGATTTGGCGGCCGTCAGTAAAGGCCATGGCCGCTGGGCCATCCCACGGTTCCATCATTGCAGCATGGTATTCGTAAAATGCGCGCCGGTTGTCGTCCATCATGCTGTGGTTTTCCCATGCTTCGGGAATCATCATCATCATGGCTTGTGCGATGGGATAGCCTGCCATGACCAACAATTCTAAGGCGTTATCAAAGCTTGCGGTGTCTGACTGCCCTTCAAATATCAAGGGATATAACTTTTGTAGATCGTCGCCCAAGACGGCGGATTTCATCACACCTTCGCGTGCACGCATCCAGTTGAAATTGCCTTTCACCGTGTTAATTTCGCCGTTATGCGCAATCATCCGATATGGATGCGCTAAGGGCCATTCTGGGAAGGTATTGGTGGAAAATCGTTGATGCACCAAAGCTAGCGCGGAGACGCAGCGCGGGTCTTGCAAGTCTTTGTAGTACACCCCGACTTGATCAGCGAGCAGCAAACCTTTGTACACGATAGTGCGCGCTGACATGGAAGGCACGAAGTATTCCTTACCGTGAATCAGTTTGAGCGCCTCAATCGCGTGCACGGCAGACTTGCGTATTACGTACAGCTTTCGTTCTAGCGCATCCGTGACCATAATATCTGGCCCACGACCGATAAAAATTTGCCGAATCACTGGCTCTTTTTTACGCACCGTGGGTGACATGGGCATCTCGGCATCCACTGGCACATTGCGCCAACCCAAGACAACTTGCCCCTCGGCGCGCACGGCTCGCTCAATCTCTTGCTCGCAAGCCAAACGCGAGGCGTGCTCTTTCGGTAGAAAGATCATTCCTACCCCGTACTCGCCGGGCGGCGGCAAGGAAATGCCTTGTTGCGCCATTTCTTCACGGTAGTATTGGTCGGGAATTTGAATCAGCACACCGGCGCCATCCCCCATTAAGGCATCTGCTCCGACTGCGCCCCGGTGATCGAGGTTTTTTAAGATAAGCAAACCCTGTTCAACGATGGAATGGGACTTCTTCCCCTTGATATGGGCAATAAAGCCGACACCGCAGGCGTCATGTTCATTGGCGGGATCGTATAGGCCTTGTGCTTCCATCGTTGCTCTCCATTCCGAAATGTGGTTTTCGTAGAATAGTGCAGCGCAACAGAAGTATCAACAAGAATAAATAGGGTCAGTGTAAATTAAAATTTGCGTAATTTTTATCTTATTTTTATTGGGGACATAGTAAATTTTTTCTTTAAAATCATAAATTTACTGAAAAAAACAGTAGTGCACAGAAGCGATTTTATAGGCACTCAAAACGCATGAAGAAGCCGGGGAGATCATGACCCTTTGTTAACGAAACCGAGAAAAAAAGTTAGTCATGTCGAACCGACCATGCATAAGGGGCACCTAAATCGGCTTGTTTGGCCTGCCCCGTTTAGCTGGAACGACACGTCGCTCGGTCAACTTTGCCATATCGGCCTGAAATGATTCAGAGCCTAGCAACCAAGACTTCACAGTGCTTTGCGTCATTTTTGTAATGACATCTTGCGACAAACCTTGCCGCATCATCTCTTGATACCGCGCTTCACGTTGAAAAGGTGTATTTCCCAGCTCCCAATAAATGGCGTGATCTGAGATGAGCGGGTCAATCTTCGCACCAACGTGATGCGCGAAACTCGACCATGGGTAATCCAAGGGATCAGACACCAGCCCCGCACGTTGCGGATTGCCTTCTACATATTGCATGCAAGGCAAAAAATAAGGAGCCGCTTCAATCGGCGCCGCCTTAAAACGCCCCTGCCACAGGGTACCTTGGCGACCCGTCTTGCGATTAAAGTAAGGAACGTATTGACGACCTATCCACTGCATCATCTTGCCCAAACCCGTTGTATCACTAGGCGTGACTATAAGATGCCAATGATCAGGCATCAAAACATAAGCGTGAATTTTTATCGCAAATTGTTTAGCCGCCGCGCTCAAAAATAACAAAAACTGCGTGAAATCTTCGGCATCGTTAAAAACAACTTTGCCATCATGCCCACGTTGCAGAACATGGTGCAGTTGGTTTGGAATCACTAAGCGAGCTAAACGCGCCATCGATAGATACAAAAGAAGTGGATGAATGATCGAATCATTGTAAGCTAGGGCGATAGGCTAACGCATAGCAATTCACGAGCCTAGTCCACAAAAACAAAAACCCTTCCATGCAACTGGAAGGGTTCTTTAGAGGTACTACGCGCTATGAAACGCCGTTTTACGACTTAATGGCGATTAAGTGATTTTGTTTCGCGGAACACCTATTGTCACCTATTGCCACCTTTTATCAGCCAAAAACCGCTAAGGAATTCAAGCCGCAGCCATCACCTTTGCGCCCGCTTTGTTTAGCATAGCTGGCGCATCGACTGCGCTCAAAGGTAACTCGTTTAAATGCGCTGCACCGCCAACTAATTCTGCGATGCGCTTTTTCAATGCGTCTACTTGTGTCGCCAAACTAAAATGCGCTGCACGTGTCGTTTGAACAATACTCCAACGTACAACCGTTGAGCGGCCACTCGCATCCAACAAGGACATATCACGCATCCACTGCTCAAAAGAACGCGTCGGCAAATCGCTCTCAATCCACACCAAATGATCCGATGTCATTTTTTTATTGTAGGAAGGGCGCACCAAAATTTCGTAAATCATTTTCAAACTCCTGTGACAGAAACGCTGCGCAAATACTTGTTGTGGGGATTCGCGGAGTTTCTTTAGGACAAAAACGCACTGTTTTACGTTTCCGTTGACACAAAAGGATACATATTTACGAAAATCTAAAAAAATTTCACTAATAAAGTGCAAAAAATGCACGAAACCAAATCAAAAAAAACTAATACGTCGTTTGCCTTCGAAGTGAGTTATTGTAAAACTCGTATTCCCCCCTAGTAGAAACGTTAACATTTTTAAAGCCTTTCCATGTATTTTCAAAATCATTTGTAAACGTTGTGCCTGAGAAAATTGGCATAATTGGACGTCGAGAGGTGTCCAAAGACGTGTTATAAAAACAAACTTTTAGAACAAAAGAAAACAAAATCACAAACTAAAAAAATGACCAAAGTATCAAAGGTATAGCTCGATTCGTTTGGCCTCACCGGGAAAGTCGATATGCTCATTTTCACGCCAGATTTCCTCCAGATAAGGCCGTATGAAATCTAATTTCGACGATGCGTTTCGTGCATTAGGAAATCGAGACATATTTTCAGACTGCAATTTCAAAATATGGGCATCTTGGCGAGCTACTTTTTTCAAAAAAGGCCAAACAAATAGTCTGACAGCCCATTTTGGTGCGAAGCGCTTTTTGACGTGCAAACTAGCAAACACATGCGTTCGATTCACCGATTCAGGTGTGAAATGTAATGTAATACGAATTTCGCTTCCATTTTCATAACAATATTCAATTTGGGCAGATCCAGCTCCAGCGAAATATGCTTTTTCAGATATGCGAGATGACTCAAACAACCTATAAAGAATACCTGTTTGGTCCTTGGGACCTTGGTAATCAACGCAAAAACCTTCTTCTGTAACTGACAAAACTGCTTCTACACGCCTTCGTTTCGAATCGTTCCGAACTAGGCCGGGGTGGACAAGATGCGTATGCAATGGATCAAGGAAATTCTCAATCGCATCAACGATATTGGCATGCCAAACACTTTGCCATAGGAAGCGACGCGCCTCCGAGTGGCATTCGTCGACCATAGTTGGCGGTGCTTTCATGCCGTTGGTCGCTAGGCGAATCCAAATCAAGCCATCTATCTCTTTTGCCTCGTAAGTGCGGATACCAACATCTGGCCTGCATTCATTGGCTGACATGCCTGGCACCAATGCGCACCGGCCGTCACTGTCAAACGTCCAGCCATGATAGCTGCAAGTCAATCCCTTAGATGTCAGCCTTCCCTGAGATAAAGGCATCTGGCGATGCGGGCACCGATCTTCAAACGCCGCAATATTTCCCGTTTTGAATCGGACAAGCGCGATATGTCGATCAAGAACTGTAACCGCTATAGGCTTACCCATAAGTCGCTCACTGCGAGCTACGGCAAACCAGTTTGAAAGCACATTTTTGTTCCATCCGCTCATAGTTTAAAACGCACCATTAACGGAACGCCGATTGAGTTAGTTGCCCAACGTAATACGTGTATCGCTAGACGCGTTTTCAACGGACAATGTGTCGCTAGAACTGCACTATATTCAATTGCGGGTTCACCTCCCCGCAATCGCTTAAAGTGAGCAGCGCCAGCGCTCAAGTTGACTCGGCTACCGCTCTGTTTCGCGAGGTCAAACACACTGGCCATGAGCAGCCGATATAGCCCAAGTGATTGCGGTAGGTTTGTGTTGTATCCGACAATTGGCGCAGTTAATGTTTCACCTTGCTGAAACACACCGACTACACCCTCCAAATTTCCTTCATCATTTCTAAAGCCTACAAATTTTAAAAGACCGGCTCGATGCCAATCACGCATAAAATGTTCAGTGTACTGAGGATTCAATTTTGAATACTTGCTTAGATAAAGCATTTCATAAAGGTCGGCAATGCGCGAGTAATCGGTCTCATCGATTGTCTCATTGCCTACTCTAGACAATGGCGTGGTCCGTAACAATTTCATGTCGTGTTTCATGGCCGAATGTCTGAACAATTTCTCAGCAACGTTGTGATACAAGTAAACCTGACGGCTGGGTATTATCGTAAAACCGTGCCATTGCAAGGCTTCCAACCAGTCTAGGTTATGTTCCCTATTGAGAGAGCGAAACCAAATCGCATGATTTGGCCAACGTTTGCGCACTTGCCCAATAATATTCGGCAATGATACGGTTTTTAGATCTGGATAAATGTTGGTCGTGACCATCCAATTGTTGACAGCCACCACACGATCAATATCAGCATACTTTAGGAAATGACCAACTATCCGGTAAAGCGACGACAAGGGCCGACCCCAGTTAATGCTCCGATTATGTCCATAGCGTATCAATTCTTCTAATCCGTAATGCAAATAGGTGGTCAGCGGAGAGCAAATCCACGCATTACATGGCTCGCCGTTATTTATTGTGACTGGGATCAGGGCATCGCCCTCATCCACATGCAAAATTTCTACGACCGTCTCTAAATTTGAAACCAATTGCTTTGGCGGAACCGCACCGTGAATTTTAGCGAGTTTGATCGCCATTTCTCGCACATCCTCTATCGTCGAAAAGTTCGGTCTAACAATCGGCGAAGGCATACCATTCATATTTCAGCGAGCTCTTGCCCGTCCCATTCAATATCCCGCGTTGCTGCTTCGCGCAAACTACATTGATTTTTGACTGCCAAGCGTGCAAAGGACACAATGTCCCTTGCAGCACCTAATATAGGTAAGCGATCACTCGGTAACATCAGAACATCTGACGCCATTTGTAAATCTCTTTTCCAACCCGCAAAATTTCCTGCCTTTAAACACTGGAATAAGCCGGCGGTAAGCATGACGGATGCGAGCATACGCGGCTTCGCCTCAGAAGGGACTACGCATTCCATGGCATTACCGTTCAGCGCTGCAGGGAGTTGATCGTTAAGTGAAAATAAATGCACACCGCTGATCGCACGCGGATTGCATTCGATCACGCTGAGCTTCCCATCCACTGATTCGATCCAATCGAAAGAAATTTGTCCTGTAAATCCGATTCTAGTAACAAATTTTTCGACGAACTTCCTAATACCTGCTGCTTCACGGGGTGCGAAGTAAAAGCTTGAACTTTTTCCTAATCGATGGCGGGGGTGATAAACGCAATGCGCCGTTAGGCGCCCTTTGTAAGCGATGCTGTAAGAGCACAGCTCAGTACCAGATACATATTCCTGCGCGACCCAGTCTCCGAAATCCCCTAATTCAGCCTCGTTGACTGGGACGCCATTTGGGTGAATACGAACATGCACACCAAAGCGAGAGTACTCTGGCTTCAGCACCAAAGGCACGACGCCAAACCACTCTCTCGCTTGCTCAATTGTACGCACAAGGATGCTTCGTGGAGGATTCCCACCACACTCTCTCGCAATGTCTTGAAATTTCCATTTACTATGTAACAGGCGCAATTTTTCAAAATCATCAACGGCAATAGCGACTAATTTTGGTAGTGCATCGCGGTAGCGGGATAAAAAAAATACCTCTTCACAGGTAGGGACGATTAAGTCAATTTTGTGGCGAGTAACGGCGACTGAAAGTTCTTTAACAAAGGCTCTTGGGTCGTATCGCGCTGACGTCAACGATATGCTGTCCTTAACGGCATTTGACCATCCAGAGAGCCTGCACGGTACGCTGTCCGACACGAACACGTCCCAACCTTGATGTGCGAAACGGCGGGCATGATCAAGTGCAACCGGAGCTCGACCACCCAATATCAATACTTTACCCATGAGTGATACCCGCTTCTTTCAGTGTCGTGCGTTACTAGGTTTTATAGCCGCAAGCGCCAGAATATTGGCTGGACGTTGGTTGCACACAATGCGTCTTCGTTTGGCGATCGATTCATTAGCCGAAAATGGTATTACTTTAAATTTTGGTGCTTTCAACCCGTGACGGCTAAGCAGCGTTCGGATCGCCATTTCGACTTCACACAAAGACTGTGGCGTTTGGTCGGCCACAGCAATACACAACGTGTCTGCATTCTGCTCTATCCGAAAATCTGGGATAACGGCGGCCGCAGAAGTCAAGGCGTGCCGGAGCATATCGGGATATAAAGGGCAATATTCACCTGATGCCGTACTTGCAAACCAAAGAACGTCGTCGCACCTTCCTTCTATGGCATCCAGAGCACGGCTGACCCTTCCACATGCGCAGGGCGCTTGCCGGACGCGAAGCACATCATTCAACCGATAACGAATCACATGCTGTGTTGTACGCGTAAAGTCTGTAATGATTGGAATAAATCTCGTTTTTTCTTTATCTAACCATTCAGGTTCAACATGAACATACTCCTCATTGAGGTGCATAACGCCATGTTCGCACGTGTATCCAAGAAAGCCCTCAGTACATTGATAAAGCTGATGCACCATGACGCAAAACGCCTTCTCAATGCGCACCTTGTCGTCAACCTCCAAGACTTCTGCGACTGAAATAACCCGCTGGGGTTTTATGCGGATGCGGCCAACCAGCGCGGCGCTGGCGATAGCGCTCAATACGTGTGCTGGCGCGACAAGAAAATCAGGATCATAGGTTTCTAAATTCGCGAGATGTGCCTCAACGCCAATAAATAAGTCAAAAAAACGAAAATCGATTCGCTTACTCTGAAGCGCCATGTATAAGTCACTATTCGCCCTCAGAAAAAAGGCAATCTTAATCGGCTTTGATCCTCTTAAAAGCTGCGGCAGAAAAAAGCAAGGCAGAGCACGTGCAATGACGATACCCGCCCATTTTGCATTTTCCTTTTCAGTTGTGAGAAAGACACCGCGCGAGCCAGATGTTCCACTAGAAAGTCCTACGGTTATCCCATCGAGCTTCAGTGCAAAATCGCGATTTGCTTCATTTTTAAGCGCGACGTTTGTCGCAGCATCAAGCGAAATACCTTCAACGTTCATTGCGGTGAAGTTCTTTAACATCACACTTTTATCGACAATCGGCAACTGATCCAAGGGATGGCCTATAAAATCCCTGTAGAACGAAGAATTCTTCAATTGTGTACGCAAAAAAATATTAATCCGTTTCGCCTGCCACGATTCAAATTCTAATCGGCTGGTGAACTTTGGAAGCCAAGTTGTTTGCATGAAGCTGCCAATCAGCCGAAGTTGGTTAATCGGAGTCATTTGCTCATTTCCTCCCATGTTTGTTCACAGTGCGAAGGTATCAGCAACGGGGCCTCTGCCATGGAAGCCAATGTTCTCAACTGCGTGAAGGTTTTTTGATAGCACTTTCTATTATCAAAGATACTGCTCGCTAGCCAGGTAGGCGGTTGATTCAGAGTAAGCGCATCCTTTGACCAACACGCGTCAGCCACCATAAACACTAAGCGCCCCTGCGCATTTCGAAAAACGATACCCATCTGGCCGCGGGTATGGCCAGGAAGCGATACCGCCAAAACGCTGCTATCGCCGAAGAGGTCGAACCCGATGTTGAATGGCCTTAATTCATCCGGCAGTGCTAACGTCTTAGACGCCTCAGCGTAGGTGAGTCGCGTTTCGAAATTCTCCGGAAGAAGATCGCTCAGGAATCCCTTGCGAAGCCCCCCAAAACGAGACATATTTCGAACGGAATCGTAATCAACTTTCGTTGCGATGAACTGCGCATTCGGAAAGTCTTTTGAGCCTGCAATATGGTCGCCATGAAAGTGCGAAATCAAAACATAACGAACGTCTTTCGGACGAATGCCAATTCGCCCAAGCTGATTAATCAATATCTCCTCGTGCTGCAACTCAATCGGTGTAGTCCAACGATAAAGCCGTTCCGGGAAAGACTTCGTCGCGTCGAGAAAATGGTGACTATATCCCGTATCAAACAAAATAATTCCGTGTTTTGGATGCTCGAGTAGTCCACAAAGCGCTGGAAACTGAGCGTTTGACCACCGACCACCACGTTTTACGACGCATTCGGGGTGTGAACAATATCCGACTCTCAACAAGCGAAAATTAATCGGGCATTGGCTCATGCGATTTTCTCATTACATAACCACCACTGCGCCGTGCGAGCTATGCCATCGTCCAAAGAAACGCTTGGGGAATATCCTAGAACCGTTCTCGCCCGAGTTAGATCCAATGTTTGAGAAAAGGCGATTGTACCAAGTGAATAGCGCGTGAATGGTGGCTCCCAAGCATTTGTAAACCGCGCGGCGAACTCGAGTGCAGTGGCGACCTTATCTAGCAATTCGTAAGGTCGATGCTTCGGGTTTAGACTAAGTCCAAAACGCGTCGCAATTTGAGCAAAAATTTGACTAACCTCGGTCGGCTCACCATTAGAAATATTAAAAACTTGTGGGACGCCATACGATTCATGTTTAAGAGCAAGTGCAATAGCGTCAACGACGTTCGACACATACGTCATGTCCACCAATGCAGTTCCTCCGCGAAGTAATGGCACCCGTCCATATTTCATCAGCCGCAGCAAACGTGGAAGCAGAACATTATCCCAAGGGCCGAAAATCGCGCGTGGCCGCAAGATAACTCGATGCGGAATCGGTTCCGCTAGCACTAGTTGCTCTGCTGCCGCTTTGCTTCGCGCATAGTCGTTTACGCCGAATGGAAGTGGCGCATCCTCGTTAATTCCAATGCGGTCACGGTACTCAAAATATACACTCGGGGAAGAAATATATACGAATCGCTCTACGTCATTCATTTGACAAGCATTCAATGCTTCTCCGGTTGCTTGTACATTCGCCCGCCAAAACGCTTCTTTTGTGCCCCATGGTGATGCAAGCGCGGCACAGTGAATGATTGCACTAGCATGCTGCGAGCACTTCTTTAAAATGGCTAAAGCTCCTTCTTTTCCATGGTCGACTCGCATGTATTCAACAGGGCGAACTGCCTTTTCTGAAATGAACTTAGCTTCCGCATCTCGCCGACCTGTAAATACAACGTCGTAACCATCTGAAGCTAATCGCCATACAAGATGGCGACCTAAAAATCCTGTTCCACCTGTCACGATAATTTTCATATCAATATACCAAAACCATTCCACCCATGGTCAACCCTGCGCCTGTGCCAATTAGGAGCAATGATTCACCGCGATGTAACTGTTTACCAGACAAACAGGTATGCAAAGCTGTTGGAAGAGACGCGCCAACTTGGTTCCCAAAATCTTTGAAGATGTCGACAACTTTCTCTGGGGGGACTTGTAATCGCCTAATCATATGGTCAAGCGCAAGCTGACTCGCTTGGTGCGGCACGATTTTGCTAATCTGATCGAGCGTCAGGTCGGCGGACAACAAGAGTTCAGATACGAACCGTTGCATTTCCTCCGATATTAGCTTGAACATGGCCTTGCCATTCATTTGGAGCGTTGAAAGCGGGTCGATCGGGATTTGCATACGGCGAGGATGAAAACGCGAGCCGCCCGCTGGTATCTGACAAAATTCGACGCCCGCTGAAAGAGTCTCCATTTTAGAGCTAAGAATGCTTGACGACTCATATTCAAATGAGCGTCGAATAACGATTGCCGCAGCCCCATCGCCGAAAATGGCGCCTTCCTTTAGGTTTGTCCAATCCATCCCGAATGTCGCAATATCAGATGAGACAAACATGACATTGTGGTATCGGCCACACTCGACTAAGTAGCTCACAATGTCGAGTCCAGCTAGAAAGGATAAGCAGCTAGCACCGACATCAAAAGTGGCAGTTCGGCGCTTACACAAATTCAGTTCAGCATGGATCAGTGCTGCATTGTAGGGCAGAGCTTGATCCATTGTTGCGGAAGTGCCAACAAGACAATCAATATCGCTCCAGTCGAGTCCAGCATCGGCCAACGCAGCACAACACGCCCTTGCAGCTAATTCAGCCGCGGTTTCTTCTGTTGAAAGATAACGTCGGCGGATTCCCGTTTGTTGGTAAGAAGTTCCAGGCGCCAAACCCAGCTTTGCATCGAGATCTTTGCAAGTCGTTTCTTGCGAAGGTAAAGCAATGCCACTACCAATAACTCTAATTCTACGAATGCTCAAAATATGCTTTCTGCTCTGTAAATTTCAAATCCTTGTGAAGCGCGGTTTCATCTTATGGCAAAGCATCATTCAATGTGAATTTAAAAAAAGAGTCGCTTGTGTTGAACACTAACGGATCAAGATTTGATACTTCCCTTACACTGTTAGCTGCATCTCATATCGTTTACGATTCATGTAAATTCGCAATCGGAACAAACAGCCATCCTAAAACTTGGAGACACTCTATAGCGTTATTCTTGGCGCAATTTTATTTCCTCTACGATTAGGCAATGGTTTGAGATAGAGCGTTTTAGTTCGCATAATTAGGTGGCACAAACTTATTGAATTTCAATTCGCAAGTATAAAAACCACCTCAAGAGAAAAATAATTTTATGCGCGATAGCCTAAAAAAAGATTCATAGTTATTTATCGCTAAAAATAAAAATGCCCTGATAAATCAAGGCATTAAGATGAAAACTTTACAGTTTATATCGCAGGTGCGAATTAAAACGGAATATCGTCATCCATATCCGAAAAATTCGGTGCAGGGCGTGCCGCAGGTGCTGGGCGGTTTTGTTGCGCTGGTGCAGTGTTTTGGCGTGCTGGTGGGGCGCTGTTGTAGCCTTCGTCGTCCATCGCTGCGCCGCTGCCGCCGCCCATGCCTTGGCGGCTGCCTAGCATTTGCATGGTATCGGCTTTGATGTCTGTCGCATATTTTTCGACGCCGTCTTTGTCGGTGTACTTACGAGTGCGCAGGCTGCCTTCTACGTAGACTTGCGAGCCTTTTTTCAAGTACTGCCCAGCAATTTCCGCTAATTTGCCGAAGAAGGTAATGCGGTGCCATTCAGTTTGTTCTTTTTTCTCGCCGGTGGTTTTGTCTTTCCAGCTTTCCGTTGTTGCAACGGTGATGCTCGTCATGGCGTCGCCGCTTGGCATGTAGCGCGTTTCAGGATCACGCCCGAGGTTGCCGATGATCTGGACTTTATTGAGTGATGCCATGGGTTTCTCCTAATTTAATTGAATTTTTCTGCAGCACATGAATTTTATCGGGTGCGTTTACGAACCAAGGTCGCCTGAACTTCAAGTCTAAACATGCTCCGAAACGCTTCAATACCGTAACGTTAAATTATAAAGCAAACGCCTACCAGAACTCTGCCTTTGAACAGTCCCAGACAATTCGGCTACTAACGAGCAGCATCCATCGTCTTGACATGAAAACCCGTTATAGTAGCAGGTTGAACCGCTTTCTCTGGCTTTATCGAATTATTGGTTTCTAAGCAATTTCATGGTCGACGTATTGAGGTTGCCATTGTCAACTCAACCATTTTTCATTGCCCTTTATTCGACTACCGCTTCACCACTGCACCCAAATTGATGACCCACATGCTCAACAAAACCGCCAAACCTGCTAAGACTGAAAAATTAGCGAAAACCGCTAAGCCAACGAAGTTGGCGAAAAACACCGTGCCTAGCGAGATTGATTTTGATCAGCACGATCATGCGCTACCTAAAAAAGATCTGATTCGCATCCGTGGCGCGCGTACGCACAATCTCAAAAACATTAACCTCGATTTACCACGCAATAAGTTGGTCGTCATTACCGGCTTATCGGGCTCTGGCAAATCGTCGCTGGCATTTGATACCTTGTACGCGGAAGGGCAGCGACGTTATGTTGAATCACTTTCGGCGTATGCGAGGCAGTTTTTGCAGTTAATGGAAAAGCCCGATGTAGATTTGATTGAAGGCTTATCGCCTGCCATCTCGATCGAGCAAAAAGCCACGTCACATAACCCACGCTCAACCGTCGGCACTGTCACAGAAATTCATGACTATTTGCGCTTACTGTATGCCCGCGTCGGTACACCCTACTGCCCGGATCACCCTGAAAACCCCCTCGCTGCACAGTCTGTATCGCAAATGGTGGATACGGTGTTGGCATTACCCGAAGACACCAAGCTGATGATTTTGGCGCCTGTGGTGGCTAATCGCAAAGGCGAACATGTCGATTTGTTTGAACACATGCAAGCGCAAGGTTTTGTGCGTTTTCGCGTGCAAAGCGGCACGCATCCGGCCAAGATCGTGGAAGTCGATGATTTACCGAAACTTAAGAAGACAGAAAAGCACACGATCGATGTGGTGATTGACCGCGTGAAGGTCAAGCCAGAGATCAAGCAACGCTTGGCCGAATCGTTTGAAACATCACTGCGCATTGCCAATGGCCGCGCGCTGATAGTCGATATGGACAGCGGGCACGAACAGTTATTTTCAAATAAATTTGCCTGCCCGATTTGCGGCTATAGCTTGCAAGAGTTGGAACCGCGCCTGTTCTCGTTTAACAACCCCATGGGCGCCTGCCCTGAATGCGATGGTTTAGGGCATATCGAGTTTTTTGACCCGAAGCGCATCGTCGCGTTTCCGAATCTCTCGCTCGCCAGT
>JAIETO010000230.1 GCA_019745005.1 Burkholderiaceae bacterium | reverse complement strand
TTCTGCGTGACTTCTCGTTGAGACTGCGTAGTTACGCATAGTGAATTAGTTCGAATTGCGCTTTCAATTGAAGCGCACTTCAGCACAAAAAAATGGCGCATATTTCTATGCGCCATTTCTTTTTGTAGCTTTGAAACTAACAACTTTTAGGGAAGTAAGCGTGAGATAGGTTTTTTCAATATCTCAAACTTTTTTCCTCACTTACTTAATTTTTGTTTCTTTATAAATCACATGCTTACGTGCCTTGGGATCAAACTTCATGATCTCCATTTTTTCAGGCATTGTGCGCTTGTTTTTTGATGTAGTGTAGAAGTGACCCGTTCCTGCTGTCGATTCTAATTTGATTTTGTCGCGACCAGATTTAGCCATGATATTTTCCTAACAATAATTTTCGCTTAAACTTTTTCGCCGCGGGCACGTAGATCAACTAACACAGCATCGATGCCGAGTTTGTCGATTACACGTAAGCCAGCATTTGACAAACGCAGGGAAACCCAACGATTCTCAGATTCGACGAAAAAGCGACGATTTTGCAAATTAGGCAAAAAGCGACGTTTGGTTTTGTTGTTCGCATGGGAAACGTTGTTGCCAACCATTGGCCCTTTTCCCGTTACTTGGCATACACGCGCCATGTTCCACTCCTTAATAGTTTCCGAAATTGGAAAAACAGCGAGTATAACGAAAATTCTATGAATTATCAATGACTTGCGAAAAACAATTGTGTCTTTGTTTGTTCGTTAAATTTAACAATTACACCTCTCGCTGAAAACAAGCGTTAATCAGCATCAACTGCCTCAAATTTGTCCGTGTTCCGCGAAGGAATACACACGTGGATTGGCGATAATAAAATGATCCAAAACGCGCACATCCACCAAGGCTAAGGCTTGTTTCAAAGTGTTCGTGAGCGTAAGGTCGGCGGAACTCGGTTCACAAGTGCCTGAGGGATGATTATGAGCAAGAATAATGCTTGCCGCATTATGGCGCAGCGCCGCGATAACCACTTCGCGGGGATAAACACTGGCGTGACTCAAGGTGCCGCGAAACAGCTCTTCCGAGGCAATTAAGCGATTCTTCACATCTAAAAACAGTACGGCAAACGATTCGTAGGATTTGTTGCCTATCATGAGCTGCAAATAATGTTTTACTGACTCAGGCGATGAAAGTGAGGCGTTCACTTGTAACTCTTCAGAGATCGCGCGCTTGGCTAGTTCAAGTACAGCATGAAGCTGCGCGTATTTCGCGCTACCCATTCCGTGAATCGCCGAAAAATCTTTGATGCTGGCAGCAAAAAGACCGGTCAGAGAGCCGAATTTGCTAATCAGTTCTCGCCCCAAATCAACCGCGCTCTGACCGCGAACACCAACGCGCAGAAATACCGCGATGAGCTCCGCATCGGACAGCACGGCTGCGCCATGTTTGATTAAACGCTCACGTGGCCGCTGATCCTCCGGCCATTCATTAATTGCCATATTTTTTCCGAAATGTTGTACTGCAACGATAAGATTAAAACTTGTGCACCTTGCTGGCTTACAATGGCGGCTTTAGCCAACACTCTGGAATGATCGACGTGATCATACTCGCTTCAAAGCTTGATCATTCCACCTGTATAAACTTAGTAAATTATGTCTGCCAACATCTCTGCTGCTACACCCAAAATCACTGTTTCGCCCCATGCGTTTTTGACTTTGCATTATCGCTTAGCTAGCAAAGATGGTGATAATATTATTAACACATTTGATGGCAATCCTGCAACCCTGCAAATGGGCATGGGTCAACTTGCTCCAGAATTAGAAGCGGCATTAATTGGCTTAACAGAGGGTTCGCATACACAAGTCGAGTTGGCGCCAGAAAATGCGTTTGGCTTGCATAACCCCGATTTAATTCAACAAGTAAGTATGCAAACGCTGAAAGAGAATTCCGCCTTCGATGAAAATTATGTCATTGGCGATTTAGTCGAATTTAACGCGCCTAGCGGTGGGCGCTTTGCCGGTATTTTGCGGGCAATCGGCCCAACTTTTGCTTTGTTTGACTTCAATCACCCCTTGGCGGGAAAAAGCGTGGTGTTTGAGACCAAAATTATTAGTATTTTGTAGAAAAGTTTATGGAAAAAGAAATTTTACTTGCCCAACCTCGGGGTTTTTGCGCAGGTGTTGATCGCGCCATTGATATTGTTGAGTTAGCGCTAAAGCAGTTCGGTGCGCCAATTTACGTGCGCCACGAAATCGTGCACAACGCTTATGTGGTCAATGATTTGCGCCAAAAGGGCGCAATTTTTATTGAAGAACTCGACGACGTCCCGCCTGGCAATACACTGATTTATTCGGCCCATGGCGTCTCGCGCGCCGTTCGTAAAGATGCCGAAGAGCGTGGGCTCACCGTCTTTGACGCGACCTGTCCCTTAGTTACCAAGGTACATATTGAGGTCGCAAAAATGCGCCGAGAAGGGCGTGAAATTATCATGATCGGTCATCACGGGCATCCCGAAGTGGAAGGCACCATGGGGCAGAGCGAGGACGGCATGCATTTGGTGGAAACAGTGGATGATGTCGCAGCTTTGGTCGTCAGCGATCCCGACTTGTTAGCGTACGTCACGCAGACTACATTGTCGGTTGATGATACGGAGGAGGTGATTGCCGCCTTGAAGCAACGCTTTCCTACCATCGCGGAACCGAAGAAGGGCGATATTTGCTACGCCACCACGAATCGGCAGGAGGCTGTCAAATTCATGGCACCTCAAGTTGATCTCGTCATCGTCGTTGGCAGCCCGAATAGTTCAAATTCCAATCGCCTGCGCGAAGTCGCGGAGAAAAAAGGTGCGGTCGCCCATATGGTTGATCATGCTGGCGAAATAAAAAGTGCATGGCTAGAAAATGCTGTGCGCGTGGGCGTTACCGCCGGTGCATCGGCACCGGAAATTTTGGTTGAAGAGGTCATCGCCCGCCTCAAAGCATTGGGTGTGAAAAGTGTGCGTACGTTAGAAGGGGCGGAAGAGCATGTGACTTTTCCTCTACCAAAGGGATTGCAAAAGCAAACGGATTGATGGGCTGAAACTTGCAATTGCCCGACGCACTTTCTGTACGACCGCGGTTCCAGTCTTGAAGGGGGTGTTTACAGATACTGTGTTGGGTAATTTCTTAATTCGCTTTGTTTATTAGCGCAAAAGGAGAAGTAATTTACAAAAACACGGGAGTATGTAGAATTGCAAGCTTGTTGTAGGTCGGGATCATCATGAAATTCTTGAACCTTTCTTGGCATGAAACGCCCAAAGCAGGCGCAAGCCGAGTGAGAAAAGCGCGGTACAAAAGAGTAAAAAGCCCAACGTAAGAATTACAAAAAATAAAAATTGAAAGTGAAAAAATAGATGGAGACCTTTATTCAGCAACTCATTAATGGCTTGGTACTCGGGAGCATGTACGCCCTCGTAGCGCTGGGTTATACCATGGTGTATGGGGTGCTCAATTTGATTAATTTTGCCCACGGCGATGTGCTCATGGTGGGCGCTATGGTTGGCTTAAGTATTTTGAAAGTAGTGGAAATGGTCAACCCAGAATTACCCGGCTTGATCAAGCTACTGATCGCCATTATTGGCGCCATTCCCATGTGCATGTTGGTGAATGTGATCATCGAACGGGTAGCGTATCGAAAACTACGCAATGCGCCGCGCCTTGCACCGCTGATTACGGCAATTGGCGTATCGATTTTGCTGCAAACCTTCGCCATGCTGATTTGGGGTCGTAGCCCAATTTCTTTTCCAACCATCATGCCTTCAACGCCGATAGAGATTGGCGGCGCGTTTATTTCGCAAACGCAAGTCGTGTTGCTCATACTCGCCACATTGGCCATGTTGGGTTTGGTGTTGTTGGTCGAAAAAACCAAGATGGGTAGGGCGATGCGTGCGACTTCAGAGAACCCGCGCGTGGCAGGCTTAATGGGGGTGGATTCGAATCAAATCATCGTGATTACTTTTGTGATCGGCGCGGGGCTGGCCGCGATTGCCGGTGTGATGTGGGCAGCTAACTATTCATCGGCACAATTTGCGATGGGAACCGTGCCTGGCTTAAAAGCCTTTTGCGCTGCGGTGTTAGGGGGTATCGGCAATATCTATGGCGCCATGGTCGGGGGTATTTTGCTAGGTTTAATTGAAAGCATGGGCGCTGGTTATATCGGCGATTTAACAGGCGGCATTTTGGGCAGCCAGTATCAAGATATTTTTGCCTTCATTGTGCTGATCATCGTCTTGACCCTGCGCCCGTCAGGCATCATGGGCGAACGTGTCGCCGACCGTGCTTAAGGGGGCGACATGACTGGTTTTTTTGACGTAAAACGTAACCCCGGCCGCGCTTATATTAGTTTTGCAGTGTTAGGTATTTTGCTGCTTGTGTTTCCGTTTTTTGCCGATAATTTTGGCAATTCTTGGGTGCGTATTGTTGATTTGGCGCTGCTCTACATTATGTTGGCCTTGGGCTTAAACATTGTGGTCGGTTTTGCTGGCCTCTTAGACTTAGGTTATATCGCTTTTTATGCTGTTGGCGCTTATCTCGCGGCATTTTTTGGCTCACCCCAATTTGCGTTAATGCTCACCACCGTGGGTGAAAATTTCCCCGCTTTTGCGCAATTTCTCACCACGCTGTTTGGCCCGGAAATTGCCGCGAAAGGCTTCCATTTACCGGTTTGGGTGATTGTTCCTATGTCGGCCGTGACGGCTGGTTTTTTTGGTGCCTTACTTGGCGCACCAACGTTAAAATTGCGCGGTGATTATCTGGCTGTCGTGACTTTGGGTTTTGGCGAAATTATTCGTATTTTTATGAATAACTTGAATGCGCCGATTAACTTCACGAACGGCCCGCAAGGAATTAATGCGATTGATCCCGTCAGCATCTTTGGTGTCTCACTGGGTGGCGAGTCAGGTGCCGATGCGCTGGTGCGGGTTGGCTCCTTCGCGACGCCTTCGGTTAATGCCTATTATTTTTTGTTTTTAGGCTTGTGTATCGCTACCGTGTTTTTCTCCTTGCGCTTACAAAATTCAAGGCTTGGCCGCGCATGGATCGCCATTCGTGAAGATGAAATTGCCGCCAAAGCCATGGGCATCAATACGCGCAATATGAAGTTGTTGGCATTCTCGATGGGCGCGTCTTTCGGTGGCGTTGCGGGGGCAATGTTTGCCTCCTTCCAAGGATTTGTATCGCCAGAGTCTTTTAGCTTAATGGAGTCCATCGTCGTGTTGGCGATGGTGGTGCTGGGCGGCATTGGCCATGTGCCTGGCGTGATTTTAGGTGCTGTTTTGCTCGCCGCATTGCCCGAACTTTTGCGGCATATCGTCGAACCCATGCAACGCGCGGTGTTTGGCAAGGTGATTATTGAAATCGAAGTCTTGCGCCAGCTTTTGTACGGCCTGGCGATGGTTGTGATTATGCTGTATCGCCCAGCGGGTCTGTGGCCCTCACCAAAACACGAAGACCAAGTCCCGCAAGGTGGCGAGGCGGTAAAACCATGAGCAAAGAAAATCTCGCGACAACCGAAATGCCGCAGCGTTCTGCCACACCAATATTAAAGATTGCCGAAGCAAATAAGCGATTCGGCGGTCTACAAGCGCTTTCCAATGTGGGCTTGGAAATTGAAGAGGGGCAAATCTACGGCTTAATCGGCCCTAACGGCGCAGGTAAAACGACGTTTTTTAACGTACTCACCGGCTTGTACCAACCTGATTCGGGTTATTTCGAATTGGCGGGCAAAGAATATTCGCCTCTAGCACCGCACCTCGTGGCTGATGCAGGTATTGCGCGTACGTTTCAAAACATCCGCCTGTTTGGGGAAATGAGCGCGCTTGAAAATGTTATGGTGGGGCGACACATTCGCACGCATCAAGGTGTTTTCGGGGCGATTTTCCGCCACCGCGCGGCACGCAAAGAAGAGCAAGAAATTCGCGAGAAAGCACAGGAATTGTTAGATTTTGTGGGTATAGGCGGATTTGCCTCGCGCACCTCGAAATTTCTCTCCTACGGTGATCAGAGGCGTTTAGAAATAGCCCGCGCACTGGCAACCAGCCCGAAGTTATTGGCGCTTGATGAGCCAGCCGCTGGCATGAACGCAACTGAAAAACTCGGCCTGCGTGAACTTTTAGTAAAGATAAAAATGACCGGTACGACGATTTTGTTGATCGAACATGATGTGAAATTGGTCATGGGGCTATGTGATCGCATGACTGTCTTAGATTACGGCAAAGTCATCGCCGAAGGCCTGCCATCGGATATCCAACGCGACCCGGCTGTGATTGCGGCTTACCTTGGCGGAGCAGCATTATGAGCAACACGAACGTTCTCAAGGTCACCGATTTAAAAGTGTCGTATGGCGGCATTCAAGCCGTAAAAGGTTTGACCCTTGAAGTGAATCAAGGTGAATTGATTGCCTTGATAGGCGCAAATGGCGCAGGCAAAACCACCAGTCTCAAAGCAATTACCGGCACCTTACCGAGTTGTAAAGTCGAAGGCGAAATTGCTTATAAAGGTGTTTCGATTCGCAACCAAGCCTCGTTTCGCTTGGTGGACCAACGACTTGCGATGGTACCCGAAGGGCGCGGTGTGTTTACCCGCATGACCATCCACGAAAATTTGTTGATGGGTGCTTACTCGCGCAAAGACAAAGCTGAAATCAACGCCGATATTGAAAAATGGTTTTCGGTGTTCCCGCGGCTCAAAGAGCGCGCTGCGCAATTGGCGGGTACTTTATCTGGTGGTGAGCAGCAAATGCTCGCCATGGCGCGCGCGCTCATGTGCCATCCCGAATTACTGCTGCTCGATGAACCTTCAATGGGTTTGTCGCCAATTATGGTGGAAAAGATTTTTGAAGTGGTGCGCGACGTTTCTGCGCGTGGGGTAACTATTCTTCTGGTCGAACAAAACGCCAAGCTCGCGTTACAAGCGGCACATCGCGCCTATGTAATGGATTCCGGTGTTGTCACCATGCATGGCAATGCAGCGGATTTGCTCAATGACCCAAGGGTGCAAGAGGCTTATCTCGGTGAAGGTTGAGTAACAATCGCGCTGCACGCAACAATCCAAACTGTCAAAAAAAAGCCCCGAAAAATCGGGGCTTTTTACTTTTCATTTGACTTCAGCAGAAGCAAAATTATTTCTTTGCGGCGGCTTTCGGTGTTGCTTTTGCAGTTGCTTGTGAAACTTGGCTAACTGCATTGTTGAAGTTGGCTTCCATCGCTTCAACTGCTTGCTTGGTCGTTTTTGTCAATTGGTCGTAGCTTGCGTTCGCTGTGCTCATCGCAGTTTTGAACATCTCAACAACATTGTGTGAACCGGCTGGCGCGTTTTTTGTTACTTCTTCGATCAAGGCAAGCACTTTGCGATTTGTTTCAGCGATTTGCGTTTCAGCAGCTTGGGTGAATTCAGCTTGTGTGCTTGAAGCGATGTTCGCTAAATGACGGCCATAAGCAATCGCTTTTTCTGCGTTTGGTTGCGTGTGTGCTGTGCTAAGTGTAAAGAACTCTTGCGCGTCTTTTGCACCCAACAACTGCTTTGCAGCGGCGGTTGTTTCTTCGAAACTTGTCTTAGCAACGGTCATGTTCAATTCAACAAACTTTTCGATGCCTTCAAATGCCTTGCCTGTCAATGATGTCATCAATGCGATTTGTGCATCGATGTTTGCTTTAGTTGCAGTAGAAAATTGTTCTGGGACTGTAAACATGGTGTTCTCCGATTAGGTAATGAAGTAGGCGAGCTGAGAAACTAGGAAAAAATTAAGCAAAACACTTATTTGTGCGTTGCAACATTTTGTATTTTATAGATTAGAAGCCGCGTGTCAAGGCATTTTTGTGCGATGCAATAAATTTTTACTTTGTGGGAAATAAAGGAAAGCTTGGATGCTTGCACGCCGAGGATTATCTGCTTCATTTATGACAATAAAATGAATTTTTCTTGTCATGTTAGACTCATGGACATCTTTTGAAGCGACAGGCCTGTGCGTGAGCATGTGAGACAAAGCTAAAAACTAATGGTCTTTAAGAGCGTTGCGCTGTTTTATATTTTTCATTCATTTTGACGTTTAAAACATGACAAACCCACAAAATTTACAAGAAGCCGTTGACGCGGTGATGACTTCGCGCAAGTCGGTTCGCGCATTTCTACCTCAAGCGATTTCCCGCGATGAGATTGAGCAAATTTTAAGTGTGGCGTCCCGCGCACCTTCCGGCACAAATACGCAACCTTGGCGCGTGTATGTGTTGACAGGAGAAACTTTAGCGCGCTTCAAGGAACGTATCTTGGGTATTCATAATCAACCAGAACTCGCCAAAACCTACCGCGAGGAATATCACTATTATCCGGAAAAATGGATTTCCCCTTACATCGAGCGCCGGCGCAAAGTCGGTTGGGATTTGTATGCATTGCTGGGCTTAGAGCGTGATAATAAGGTGGGTATTCATCAACAGCATGGGCGCAATTATCAATTTTTTGATGCCCCTGTTGGGCTGATTTTTACCGTCGATCGCATCATGGCGATGGGTTCTTGGCTAGATTACGGCATGTTTTTACAAAACATCATGCTGGCGGCAAAGGCACGCGGTATGGATACTTGCCCCCAAGCAGCATTTACCCAATACCATCGGGTCATTCAAGAGCTTTTACAGTTTCCAGACAATGAAATGGTGGTTTGTGGCATGGCATTGGGCTATGCCGACCTTGAAAAAATTGAGAACACGTTGGTGACAGAGCGCGCACCGGTGAGCGAGTTTTCCGTTTTCTACGATTAATTGCCTGTGTTATCGAGTCGGTAACGAGATGCTTTTTTTCCTTCGGCATTGGCCGAAGAAAGAACAAAATTGACAAGACTTTTGCTTAAGACTTTCTGCTAAGTCTTTAATTTTCTTGTGATTATTCGAAAATTTGCTACACTGCATTAAATTTTTTAGTCTATTTATTTGGAGTCACCTAATGGCGAACTTGTTCCGCAGCGCTCTTGTATTGGTTCTCGCCATTAGTTTGCCTACCACTGTCGTTTTTGCCGCGACAGCCTCACATAAAAAGTCGCATGCGAAAAAGCATGCCGCGAGCCAACCCGTTAGCCATAAACAGATCGCAAAAAGCGGCACGAAACTTGTGCGCCACACGATTATCGTCAATGGCAAGCGTCGCGTGGTGACACAGCGAGTTGCAAACGTGATTGCCGTACCAGAGCGTCTGTCTGCGGGCGATTTGGCCGGTTTGCAGCAGACCAGCGATGGCTTAGCTTTGCAATCAAACGTGGCTTATGTGGTTGATCAAGAGAGTTCTAAAGTGCTGTTTGAGAAGAACTCCAGCGTGTCCTTGCCTATTGCTTCGATCACGAAGCTCATGACGAGCTTGGTGGTGGTCGAGGCCAATCAAGACATGAACGAAATGCTGGAAGTCACCGAAGAAGATTTAGACAAAGAGAAAAGCACCGGGTCTCGCTTACACATTGGTGCGAAGTTGTCGCGTGCTGATATGTTGCATATAGCCCTGATGAGTTCCGAAAACCGTGCCGCATCGGCTTTAGGTCGTCATTTTCCCGGTGGTCAGCACGCCTTTGTTGCCGCTATGAATGCAAAAGCAGCGCAATTAGGCATGCGCGATACACATTATGTCGATGCAACGGGTTTATCCAGCCAAAACGTCGCCAGTGCGCAAGATTTGGTCAAATTGATTAACGCCGCCTATCAATACCCGATTATTCGCGAGTATTCCACTGATTCGAAATACGTGGTTAATCCAAGTGGGCGTCCATTGGAGTATTCGACGACCAACAAACTCGTTGTCAACTCTGCGTGGGACATTGGTTTGCAAAAGACCGGTTACATCGCGGAAGCAGGTCGTTGCTTGGTCATGCACACAATGATAGAGGGGCGCGCAATCGTGATGGTGTTTCTTGACTCAAAAGGAAAATATTCACGTCTCGCCGATGCTGGACGCATACGTAAATGGCTAGAGACTATGAAGCCGCAAACCTTGCCCGCTAGTTATTAAGCTTCATCATGCGGCGCAAATAAAAGCTGCCAAAGCTCTTTCGTAGCCAGTGTTTCACTGGCTATTTTTTCGTGTGCAACGCGTTCCTTCTCTTCGCCTTGTAATCGGATATTGTGCTGGAGCTTGCGTAACACACGATACGCATCAGCAGCGGCGTTTGCCGCGTTCACGGGAATTAATCCTAATTCTCCGCAGCGTTTTAAAAGCGCGATATTGCCCGTGTTCTTAGTTAACTCGGGAAAGCGGTGCGCGTGCTGCAAGATCAAATATTGCACGATGAATTCAATATCGATCATGCCACCACTATCGTGCTTGAGATCAAAATCAAGGCTGCGGTTAGGATGCGCTTCATGCATTTTTTTACGCATACTCATGACTTCGGTGCGTAAATGATTCAGCTCGCGTGGTACACGTAGCACCCGTTCTCGCACTGCATTAAAGCGTTCGGCAATCGGCGCATAGCCTGCGCAAAAACGTGCGCGCGTTAAGGCCTGATGTTCCCACACCCACGCAGATTTTTCTTGGTAACGCTCGAACGCATCGATGGACGATACCATCAAGCCACTTGCGCCGTCTGGGCGTAACGCGACATCGATATCGAACAGAATGCCTGCAGAAGTATGCGCCGTCATCCAAGTAATAAAGCGTTGTGCCAATTTGGCATACGCCGACGGCGCGTCGGGATGCGGGTCGTCGTAGAGAAAAATCACGTCCAAGTCGGATGCATAACCCAGTTCCTTGCCGCCTAATTTGCCATACGCGATGACGGCAAAGTAGGGCGTTTTTTGGTGCCGAGTAGCGATGCTTTCCCACACGGTTTGTATGGTGACAGCCACCATCGTATCTGCCAAGAGTGACAGCGCATCGGCTAGGGCTTCAACCGTTAAACTGCCTTCTAAATCCTGCGCTAGGAGGCGAAACAACTGGATGTGATGCATCTCGCGCAAGGTATCCATTTGGCGTTCACTGTCGCCATTCTGCTGCTCCAACTGCAACTGTAAATCGTGCGTAAAGCTTGCCCAGTCGGGAGCTTGATGCAAAATCGATTCGTCTAATAGCTCATCGAGCAAGATAGGATGCCGTGTCAGGAAAGTGGCGGCCCAATTACTGGCACTCATCATGCGCACGACGCGTTCCAAGGCGTGAGGGAATTCTGTGAGCAAGGATAAATACGCCGAGCGTCGCGCGATGGCTTCCATGAAATCAAGTAAACGATTGATGGTGGCAAGCTGGCCTTCAGTTTGCTGTCCGATTTGTCGTAAAGCCGTGTTCACCAGCGCCAAAAGCTTATTGCGGCTGCCTTCCGCCAACGATTGCATACGGGGCGACTGCCAGGTGCGCAACAGACGCCGCATGGCTTCTTGAGCGTCATGCAAGCCTAAAGATTGCAAATGACTTTCGATAAATTCTGCGCTATCGGCGTCGTTTAAATTGGTGGGCATCAAGGCATTGATTGGCGCATCGTCTTTTTCCTTGAAGATCGCGTCAAACTGGTCGGCCACGAACTGTCGATGTGGCGCTAAATGCGTGAGTAATTCCGTGGTGCTTTGGTAGCCCATCATGCGGGCAATATTCAATTGATCGTCGTCCGAGCGGGGCAAGGTGTGTGTTTGCGCATCATCGACGTATTGCAAGCGATGTTCAAGATTGCGTAAAAAGCTGTAAGACGTCAGCAATTTTTTGACGATTTTTTGTTTGAGTATGCCTTTTTCACCTAGGCGCATTAGGGTTTTTCGAGTCGAGCGGTCGCGCAGGGACGGATCACGTCCACCGCGTATCAACTGAAAAACTTGGCTCAAAAATTCCACTTCGCGAATACCACCGCGCCCCAATTTAATGTTGGTGTTTTTTTCTGGATGGCGTGTTTCTTGTCGTATGACTTCAGCACGTATCTGCGAGTGCATCGCTCGCAAAGAATCGATGACGCCATAATCTAAGTAACGGCGATAAACAAAAGCTTGAATGATTTTATCGAGGCTTTGTATTTGTGTAGCAATCCCGGTAAGCGGGCGCGCTTTGACCCAAGCATAACGTTCCCATTCACGACCTTGGATTAAAAAATACTCTTCCAACATGGCAAAGCTCGCTACCAAAGGACCTGAAGCGCCATTTGGCCGTAACGCCATATCCACGCGAAAGCTAAAGCCGTCTTCCGTAACCTCGGAGATCGCCGCAATCAGTTTTTTTCCCAAGCGGCTAAAGAATTCGTGATTGGATAGGCTGCGTTGATCGGTGTGCTCGGTGACGGTTTCGCCGTCTTCTGCGTAACAAAAAATAAGGTCAATATCGGACGACACATTAAGTTCACGGCCACCCAGTTTGCCCATGCCCAGAACAATTAATTCCTGCCTTTCCGCGCTGTCTTCACCCATAGGCGTGCCGTGCAATTTGATCATTTCTGGCATTAAGGAGGCAAGATGTGTTCGTACAATGAATTCGGCCAGTTCGCTGACAGTTGCTAGTACTTCATCTAAATCTGCTACACCACATAAATCGCGCGAGATCAAGCTTGCCATGACTAAATTTCTCACACGGCGCAACGCGCTGACAACAGTTTTGCCTGCACTTATTTCTTTTTGTAAAAGCTGAGCGAAAATCGCCGTGCTCAGGGATAATCGTGCTGTCTGTTCGAGTTCGGCGCGCCGTGTGCTATCTGCTTGCAACCAACGCGCCACAAAACGCGAATGCCGTGGCACCTCTTCAAGTGATAACTGACTGGTATGGGTGTTAGCAGTGGCGCTTGGGATGGGGAAGCGTTGCGAATGGCTAGGGAGATTGGTCATGGCGCGAGGCAGAAATGGCAAAATTGGCAGGCAGGTCGCCTAGTTCGCTTGATTCTAAGCGATACGCGTTCAACGGCGGGAATTATCGTGAGTCGCTGGTCAGCAAGGCGCGATTTTGCAGTTTATTTTATATACCTACATCTGTATAAATTGAAGATGCTTTAAATACAAGCGCAAAAGACGGTATTGAATAATAAAAAAGGGGAGTATATTGTTTTTATGTCTATCTATGAGCGCTATAGCGATTCCGGCAGACGCGTTTATGATGCGACAGGACTAGTATGTTGAACCAAGAGAATACGACGTTAGTGAATGCAGCAAGCCCGTCGGCTGGTAAGGCCAGAATGTCACTGATAGACGTTTGGTTTGGCTTGGGACGCGGCGCGAAACTTGTCATCAAGATGTTGATTGGCATTTATCTGATTTTTTGCGTTCTGTTTTTAGGACTTCGTTTTGCCGTTTTACCGCAGATTGATCGTTTTAAGCCTGATGTCGAATCGTATGCAAGCAAGGCCTTGGGCAGACAAGTCAAAATCACCAAGCTTGCTGCGTCCTGGGACGGCCTTAACCCGCGTTTATCGCTGAATGATATTGCCGTCCACGATCTCGCCGGCAAAGTGGCTCTTTCTGTGCCTGAAGTTAAAGCCACGGTGTCGTGGTGGTCGGTGGTTTTTGTCGATGTGCGTTTCGTCAAGTTGGAGGTAATGAAGCCTTCGTTAGACATCGCACGCGATGCACAAGGTCGCTTATTCGTTGCGGGTTTTCTGATTGATACGGAAAAAAAAGGTGATGGTAAAGACCTTGATTGGTTGTTATCGCAAAACCTCATCTCCATCAAAGGCGGCGCACTAAGTTGGACTGATCAACTTCAAGAAATTCCTGACCTCGTGTTGACCGAAGTCGATTTTGTTTCGAGTAATCATTGGCGGCGACATCGGTTTTCATTGCGCGCCCGCCCTCCTGCCATGTTGTCTGCGCCGCTCGACATACGCGGCGATTTTCAGCATCCCGTATTTGCGAAAAAAATTTCCGATGTGGGCAATTGGAGCGGTGAGCTGTACGCCAGTTTGCAAGAAGCGGATCTTGCCGCCATTAAAAATTATGTGAAATACCCACTAGACCTGAAAAGCGGGCGCGGTGCGGTGCAAGCGTGGGCAGTATTTGAAAAAGGTCGCGTGGAAGATCTCACTGCCGATGTGAGTTTGAATGACGTGGTGGGGAAATTTCGTAAAGACTTACCGCTACTCGATATGGAGCACGTCAAAGGTCGCATCATCGCCTCTGAGAAAGTCGTCACGAACCATAATTACCTTCCGCTGCAAACGGTGTTTCAAGGCCAAGCTGGGCACTCGATTTCATTGGTTGATTTTGCCATGCAAACGCGCGATGGCATGAATTTGCCTGCGACGACAATTCGAGAAAATTACTATCCTGCAGAGAAGGGCAAGCCAGAAAAAGTCGAGTTTTATGCGAAGTTGTTGGACCTACAAACGCTCGCCCATTTCGCCGAGCATTTGCCACTTCCTAGTGACCAACGGCGCATTTTGATTGAGTTTGCGCCCAAGGGGCAGTTGAAGGAATTCTCCGGCAGTTGGCAAGGCAGTTACCCCGAGATTGCCGCTTACCAAATCAAAGGGCAGTTCGTTAATTTGGCAATGAATCCCTTAGAAGCCCAATTGGCACGCCCAAAATCAGCCACCCAAGCCGCACGCGCGGCGATACCCGCGATTCCAGGCTTTGAAAATTTGACTGGATCGGTCGATGCGAATGACAAGGGCGGTCGTTTTGAGATCGAATCGAAAGACTTGACTCTGCAATTTCCTGGTTACTTGGTTGATCCGATTTTGCCGTTTAATTCCTTAAACATGGCGGCCAAGTGGCAGTTTCTACCTGATGACAAGCTCGCGTTTGAAGTCGATAAGATGGCGTTCGAACAAGAAGGCTTGACTGCGTCAATCGCTGGCAAACAAGTTTTGTCGATGCGCAAACAAGCTAACGGGGAAGTCGGCGAGATCGATATCAAAGGCAACTTTAGCGGTTTTGATCTCAAAAAAATCAAGCGTTATTTGCCACTTTCTATGAAGCAGGATTTGCGTGAATTTCTCACGAAAGCCTTGTTGGATGGGCGGCTTGATGATGTGAATTTCCTCATCAAAGGCGAACTCTCTCAGTTTCCATTTGGCGGCAAAGAAGTGAAGCCTGGTACCAAAGGCGACTTCAACGTTTTCGGACGTATCGTCGACGGAAGACTGAATTTTTCTCCTGATCGATTCATGGAAGATGGTGTGACACCGACTTGGCCGATTATTGATGCAATTAATGGCACGATTTTGTTTGACCGCGCCAAACTTGAAGTCAAAGCGGATAGTGCGAGCACAAAAGGGCTGGCTCTAAGCAAGGTCAAAGCACTGATTCCTGATTTGTACGGTTCAAATGCCATCCTTAACGTGGACGGTGCTTTAGGTGGCGGTTTAAACGCCATGATGCAGTACGTTAATGCCAGTCCTATCGATGGATGGGTGGGGCATTTTCTCGAAGAAGCGAAAGGCGTCGGTAATGCATCCATGAGTTTGAGCATGCAGATGCCTTTAAAGAATGTGGACGATACCAAAGTGAACGGCGTCTTGCAGTTCATGAACAACGAAGCCATGTTGCAAAGTGATATTCCCTACATCACCAACTTAACTGGCAAGTTGGAATTCAATGAACGGGACATCAATCTTAATAACATGAAAGCCTCTATCTTGGGTGGCCCTGCTCAAGTCAGTGGCGGCACGCAGAAGGATGGATCAATACGTATCAAAGTCGATGGATACGCGACTGCCGATGGCATTCATAAACATTTCCCTAGTCCCAAAGCTGAGAAATATGTGAACCGCGTAACAGGGGCGACCAAGTTTAGTACGGTCGTCAATGTACGAAAACAAAAAGTCGAATTGTTAATCGAGAGTTCCTTGCAAGGCTTGGGTTTAGACTTCCCAGCGCCCTTGCATAAAATCGCGGGCGAGATTATGCCGCTGCGTTTTGAGCTTTTGCCAAGCGCATTGAGTGATGCCAACTCGGTGCATGAAGATCTGAAAATCAACCTCGGCAGCAGTTTGCAGGCGCGCTATCACCGCCAAAAAACCAATGAAAAAAATGCGCCATGGCGCATGACCAGAGGCGGTATTGGCGTCAACGCGCCGCCACCAGAGCCAGACAGCGGTTTGTATGCCAACGTCGAATACAAAGCAATCAATGTCGACGACTGGCGTTTATTAATTGCCGAAGGTAACGACGCGAACATTGCAAGTTCTGCGCCGCCATCATCATCAAGCGGGCAGGATATTGCCGCCTATGTGGAACTGAATGCAATTGCATTGCGCACGCCAGAACTAACAGTCTTAGGCAAAAAATTACAGAGCGCTTTGGCGGGGGCGACCCATCAAAAAGGCGCGTGGCATATCAATCTTGATTCGGATCAAGCGTCTGGCTATGTGAATATTGCCGAAACCAAAAACGCGCAAGATTTAGGCCATATTTCTGCCCGTTTAAGTCGCTTATACATACCAACTGCCGCTGCGGCCGACGTCAGCGATTTAATTGAAGGTAAAAATACGGCGGCACAAATTCCAAGCTTGGATATCGTTGCGGAGCACTTTGAGTTATTCGATAAAAAATGGGGACAACTAGAGCTGACGGCATCCAACCAAATCATAGGCGGTGCGCGCGATTGGCGCATTAGCAAACTCTGGCTAAAAAATGAAGACGCTGAATTGAAAGCCTCGGGTCGTTGGTCAAATCGAACTGGAGAAGGTATTTCTAGTGTTAACTATGAACTTGAGCTTGCCGATGCCGGGAAATTTTTAGAGCGTGCCGGCTTTAGTCGCGTTTTAAAGGGGGGGAAGGGTAAGCTAGAAGGTGAAATTAGATGGAATGGCTTGCCATTTGCGATTGATTTTCCAAGTGTTGCAGGGGATCTTAAATTACAGATGAGTGCGGGCCAATTCTTGAAAGTTGAACCTGGTGTGGGCAAGCTGCTTGGTGTGTTGAGTTTGCAATCTTTACCCCGCAGGCTCACGCTAGATTTTCGTGATCTATTTTCTGATGGGTTTGCTTTCGACTCCATCACCGCCAGTGCGCAAATTCAACATGGCATTTTACGCACGGACAATTTTAAAATGAACAGCGTGAGCGCCACGGTCTTAATGGATGGCATTGCAGACCTCGATAAGGAAACGCAAAATTTCCACGTAGCGGTTATTCCAGAAATCAATGCGGGCACGGCTTCCGTCGTATATGCGCTGGCGGTCAACCCTGTGATTGGTTTGGGTACGTTTTTAGCGCAGTTGTTCTTACGAGCGCCACTCGCACGCGCGTTCACTTACGAGTATGACGTGACGGGAGACTGGGCAAAGCCCATCGTTACGAAAGTGGAAAATCGCGAGGTGAAACCAGAAGCCAAAGAAGTCCCCGCAACGGAAGCCGCAGTAAAATAATTTTCTATACAAAAACGATGTTGGCTTTGGAGTTCAAGAATCATCAAGGACAGTGGTCGGATTTGATGCGTCTTATCTGGTGTTTTAGAAAGGTCTGAAAATGACAAAAGTAGCGGCAATACAAATGATCTCTGGCGCGCATCTTGCGGCCAATTTCGAACGTGCAAAAGTCCTGTTAAATGACGCAAAGGCGCAAGGCGCAGATTTGATCCTTTTGCCAGAATATTGGCCCTTAATGGGCATGCGCGATACCGACAAAATTACAATCGCCGAGCAAGATGGGCAAGGCACTATTCAAGATTTCATGGCGCAGCAAGCGCGCTCTTTGGGTGTCTGGTTAATAGGCGGTACCTTGCCTTTGGTATCAAGCGAAAGCAATAAAGTCCTCAACACGACCCTCGTGTACAACCCGCAAGGGGAACGTGTCGCACGCTATGACAAAATCCATTTATTCGGATTTACAAAAGGCGACGAAAGTTACGAAGAATCAAAGACCATTTCGCCTGGCCACAGCGTCAGTACGTTTGAGGCGGAATTTGGCCGCGTAGGTCTCTCAGTGTGCTACGACTTACGCTTTCCAGAAATGTATCGTGCTATGGGTGCTTGTGCTCTCATCGTGGTTCCTGCCGCGTTCACCTACACCACAGGGCAAGCGCATTGGGAAATTTTGCTACGCGCCCGTGCCATCGAAAATCAGTGTTACGTTCTCGCCTCAGCGCAAGGCGGCAAGCACGAAAATGGTCGTCGCACCTGGGGGCACAGCATGTTGATAGACCCGTGGGGAAAAATCATTGCAGTATTGCCAGAAGGTGAGGGTGTCATTTGTGGCGATATCGACCTCGCCATGCTGACTACCACACGGGAAAGTTTGCCCGCATTGAAGCACCGTACGATGTAATTTTTAGGCGATTCAACGCGATGTTTTGCGCTTGCTCTACAATCGTACTTTTAGTCCCTTCATTCTGCTGATTCAATATGACACCTTACGATTCTAATTTTCGCCATCTCGCGATTGCGCGTGATATTTTGCTTACACCGTTCGGTTTAGATGAAAGTAAGCTCAACAAAGCGCTTGCGTCGATGTTCCACCATAAAATCGACTACGCAGATTTGTATTTTCAATTCACAAAGAACGAAGGGTGGAGCCTCGAAGAAGGCATCGTTAAGACCGGCAGTTTTTCGATTGATCAGGGTGTGGGCGTGCGCGCCGTGTCAGGCGATAAAACGGCGTTTTCTTACTCTGACGATATCTCTGAGCGCGCTTTGCTTGAGGCCGCGCACGCCACACGCACCATTGCTAAACAAGGTGCTGGCAAAATTAAAGTGGCGTCGCAACTCAACGGTGTGGCGAGCCATGCGCTGTTTTTGCGAGACGACCCACTCAATTCTTTAGACGCAAATCAAAAAGTCGCTTTGCTTGGGCGTATCGAGAAAATGGCACGGGCGAAAGATCCGCGTGTGGTGCAAGTCATGGCCGGCTTGGCAGGCGAGTATGACGTGGTGTTGGTGGCGCGCAGCGATGGTGTGATTGCGGCCGACGTGCGTCCCTTGGTGCGGGTTTCAGTGACGGTAATTGCTGAACAAAATGGGCGTAGA
>JAIETO010000310.1 GCA_019745005.1 Burkholderiaceae bacterium | reverse complement strand
CTGTATTACCTCCACAATTTTCAATTCGTGCTGGATTGGGTGGCTGAACGTTATGGCGATTTATTAAACGATGATGAGCACAAATTCATCGTCGATTTCCGCTGCACACCGATGGCCGCGCAGGCGCTTTTGGTGCGCTTGGTTATGCGCAGGGCTCATTTTTTTCGTCTGAGTAAATTACGTTATGCTGAAATTGGTGATATCACCACTGCGCTTGCCCCACTAATCGAACTTAACTGGGTCAAGCTTGATCCCGAGTTAAGCGTACAAAAGTTGTTCGACGTTTTACTTAAATCGGAGGTCGGGCAGGTATTCTCTTTAAGTACGAAAGAAGCCGCATTGCGCAAGGCTGATCAACTGGTATTGCTGTCTGAAAGAGAAAGCGAGATCAAACCCTTTTCCTGCTGGGCACCGAGCGTGGGAGACCAGCTCATACAACTCACCGTCAAAACCTTGTGTGATCGCCTGCGTTTGATTTTTTTTGGTAACTCCTACCAAGATTGGTCAGAATTTGTGCTGACTGAGTTAGGTATTTACGACTACGAAGTCATCCCTTTCACGCCGGCGTCGCGCGGCTTTCAGTCTCGGCAGGATATTGATGATTATCTTGCCTTAGACGCATGTCGAACGCTGTTCGACGAAGGCGTCGAAATCGACCAACTAATCGCGCAATTGCTCGACATCCAAAGCAACAATCCCTGGATCGCGCGGCGACGTGCTAGCTTAGTTTTTCAGATTGGGCAGGCACTAGAGAAAGCCAAGGAATGGTCTGCAGCGCTAAGCGTTTATGCGCTCGATAATGCACTTGGCACGCGCGTGCGCATGATACGAGTATTAGAAAAAAATGGACAACACGCAGCGGCGCTACAGCTTTTGCAGCAAGCCCTAAATAAGCCCGAAAGTGAAGCCGAAATACAGCAACTGCGGCGCGGTGAGGCGAGGCTGATGCGCAAAGCGGGCGCAGCCAAGGACGATGCGCCGCCACGCAAAAAGGCAAACACAGAGGTCGCAAGCACCCAGCTTTGTCTGCCGTCCCCAAATGCGACGCTAAGCGTAGAACAAATCGTTCAAGTCCATTTGCACAGCGATGACGCGCCGGTGTTTTATGTTGAAAATACTTTGATCAATAGCTTGTTTGGTTTGCTTTGTTGGTCTGCAATTTTCAAACCTTTACCGGGCGCTTTTTTTCATCCTTTTCATCGCGGTCCGGTCGACTTAAGCAGCGCAGATTTTCATCAACGCCGCGAGGCGGATTTTGCTGCTTGTTTTGCACTGCTTGACAACGGTGACTATGGCGCAGCGATACGACAAACCTTCCGAGAAAAAGTGGGCAAGCAATCACCGTTTGTCGCTTGGGGCGTGATTGACGAAGCAATCATCGACTTAGCATTGCAGTGCATTCCCTCCACCCACTTACGTCGCCTGTTCGAAAGAATTTTAGCGGACATCAAAGTCAATCGAAATGGTTTTCCCGACCTGATTCAGTTTTGGCCGCGAGAGCACCGCTATTGCATGATAGAAGTCAAAGCACCTGGCGATAAGCTGCAAGATAATCAGCTACGTTTTTTGGATTTCTGTGCACAGCACCAGCTACCCGTGCGTGTTTGCTATGTGACTTGGGAAGGTCAAGACAAACGCCAAAATGAGCATGAAATCCACAACATAGAGCAAGTGGACGCACGGTGAAACAATCCACCTACACCGTTGCGGTGCGTACTTTGTGCGAATTCACGGCGAAGTGTGGCGACCTCGATTTACGTTTTTCGCCATCACCCAGCGCACAAGAAGGCATCAGCGGCCATGCTCAAGTAAGCGCCCGAAGGTCGGCAGCATATCAGCGGGAAATCAAGCTTATGGGTGAATTTGCCGAGCTACGTGTGAAAGGACGCGCCGATGGCTATGACCCAGAGCAGCGCGTGCTTGAAGAAATTAAAACCTACCGCGGTGGTCTACGCAACATGCCGCAGAATCATCAGCAGCTACATTGGGCGCAGGCAAAAGTGTATGGCCATTTGTTTTGCACACAAGAGAAGCTCAGTGAATTACAAATAGCCTTAGTGTATTTCGATGTTGATTTAGGGACAGAAACCAGTTTGCTCGAACAATTTCAAGCGAGCGAGTTGGCTGATTACTTTAACCAACTCTGCACCAAGTTTTTAAGTTGGGCACGCGCAGAAATGCAGCATAGAGACGCGCGTGATGCGGGCATTCGTGCATTGGCTTTTCCGCACGAAAACTTCCGCACAGGGCAACGCGAACTTGCAGAAGCAGTCTATAAAGCCAATCAACGCGCTTGTGCTTTGCTTGCGCAAGCCCCAACGGGAATTGGGAAAACGATTGCAAGTATCTTTCCCAGTTTAAAGGCGGCTGAAAAACAGGGCGTCGATAAGATCTTTTTTCTCGCCGCGAAAACTTCAGGGCGTCAACTTGCTTTAGATGCGCTATCCAATCTACAAAAAAGCACAAGCCTCACCCGTTTTCGCGTGCTGGAATTAGTGGCAAAGGCTAAATCATGCGAATACCCCGACAAAGCTTGTCATGGCGATTCTTGCCCATTGGCGAAAGGATTTTATGATCGGCTCCCAAACGCGCGCGGTGCCGCTCTTGAGCAGCCAATTTTGGACAAAGACACTTTACGCAAAGTCGCCCTTACGCACCAAGTATGCCCTTACTACTTGAGTCTCGATTTAGCACGTTGGTGCGACGTAATTGTGGGCGACTATAACTACTATTTTGATCTGAACGCCCTGCTATTCGGTTTAGCGCAGCAGCACGATTGGAAGATTTCTTTAATGGTTGACGAAGCACACAACATGGTCGCTAGGTGTAGGGCTATGTATTCATGCGAGCTTGATTTTCATCTCCTGCAGCAGAGCATAAAAAACGCGCCTGCTACGCTAAAAAAACCACTCAAGCGTTTGTGCCGTGTTTGGAAAAAATTAGAGCCAGAAACGAACAACAAAGCGCGTTCCGAATACATCGCTCACACGACGATACCTGCTGGGTTAAGCCATGCCGTCGCCGAATTACTAGAGGCATTCGGCGCAGAACTAAATAAGCAAGAGGAGCACACGCCAAACAATGCGCAAACGGAACTTCAACGGTTCTTTTTTGAGGTCAATCACTTCAAACAGTTATTAGACAGCTTCGCTGAACACGCCGTGATCGAATTGCAGCGAAGCTCGAAGCAATCAACATTAGGCATACGCAATATGGTGCCCGCCCCCTATCTGAAGCCACGTTGGAAGGCGAGCCACAGTAGCATTCTGTTCTCTGCCACACTGAGCCCTTGGCATTACTACGCCGACTGTTTGGGCTTGCCAGACAATACCGCTTGGGTCGATGTGGATGCGCCTTTCCATGCGGCGCAATTGCGGGTCAAAGTAATGCGAAATATTTCCACCAGATACGCAGATCGCGCTAATTCCCTACCCAGCATTGCTGCGCTGATGGCCCAACAATTCAATAAGAAAGCGGGCAATTATCTCGCCTTCTTCAGTAGTTTCGACTATCTCGATCAGGCTTTTAATTTGCTGCAAAAACAGCATCCGCACATCACCGTTTGGCAACAAACACCTGCCATGAACGAAGCTGACAGACACGCGTTTTTAAATCACTTTACGAACGACAGCCAAGGCATAGGTTTTGCCGTTCTGGGCGGCGCTTTTGCTGAAGGCATAGACTTGCCCGGCAACCGCCTCATTGGCGCGTTTATCGCGACACTGGGTTTACCGCAAATGAATCCCTCCAACGAACAACTCAAACAAACCATGCAAGGCCTATTCGGCGCGGGCTATGACTACACATATCTCTACCCCGGCTTACAAAAAGTGGTGCAGGCGGCAGGCCGCGTAATACGCACGCCAGAAGATCGTGGCGTGATTTATTTGATGGATGACCGCTACGCGCAAGCGGATGTACAAAAACTGTTGCCGCGTTGGTGGAAGACAGAAATGTCAGGGAATCAGACGAACTGAAATGGCCGTCACCGATTTACGAATGCTCGCTTCAATTCGCAACGCGCAGCAATAAACTCACTGGCTCTGGGTATTCATTTTTACACCGCGCGACTTTGTTTGCTACAAGAGCTGGTACGACAATATCTTTAGGAACTTCCTGAAAACCGAAGCGCGTATAAATGTTTGCGACGCGAGAAAAAGGAATGCAGAACAAATGTTGGTAAGGCGATTGTTGCAAAAGAAAAGCCACAATTTTCTCAGCGATTTTTGCACCACGAAAGGCAGGCGCAACGTACATACCACCTAATTCGCCTGTCAACGCATCGACAGCAACCAAGCGCCCCAGTCCAACTTTGACGCCACCAACTTCCGCCACGGCGATGTAGTCTTCTGCTTTAGATGAAAGAAAACCCAGTTCAGCATACCGTTGATTTGCCCAATCAAGTTCTGAGTTTGATAGCTTTCTGATGGTGGTCATTTTATGCATTTAACGCTTCAGTTATTTTTTAAAGTTGATTCGATTTAAGGAAGCTCTGATTAAGTGTAGCGAGCGATCCTAGCTTGCGCACCTGTACTACTGTACAGCGAGCACGGTAGCCGGTGTCGCAGCTTAAAAATTTGGTTGTACAGTATCTTAATCAGAGCTTCCTTGACTATTAACGTAAGACGAATCGACATTTTTCGTGTGCCGGAATAAGTTTATCGTATCGATATGAAGTCGAACACAACTCGATGGAAGTCATGGGTAAAAAAAACGAGTATTCTGGTGACTGAATCGCTGTGCGCGCCTTGATTTTATTTTTCGAACCGCGCGCTTCAATCCCCTAATTTGAAATCCACAAAACTTCCAAGCCACTTCCTATGAAAAAATACGACTACGATTTATTCACCATCGGTGGGGGTTCTGGCGGCGTGCGGGCGAGTCGCTTTGCGTTTCAGTACGGGGCGAAAGTGGGCTTGGCGGAGAAAAGTGCCTTGGGTGGGACGTGCGTGAATTTAGGTTGCGTACCGAAGAAATTAATGTCGTATGCGGCGCATTATCACAGCGATTTCAAGGATGCTGCCGGTTTTGGTTGGCAACTCGGCGAGAGTACATTTACTTGGGCTGATTTGATCGCAAATAAAGATAGAGAAATCGCCCGTTTGAACGAAATCTATCGTGAGACTTTGGCGAAAGCCCAAGTCGATGTGATGGAAGGCCATGCCGTTTTGCAAGATGCGCATACGGTGCGGGTTGACGGCAAGGGATTTTCAAAAACCATCACGGCTAAGCATATTTTGCTTGCCACTGGTGGGCAACCAGTGCGTCCCGATTTGCCCGGTAGCGAGCTTGGATTGGTTTCTGACGATTTCTTCCATCTACCCGCTTTGCCGCGCCATGCAATTATTGCTGGTGCTGGTTACATCGCTGTGGAATTTGCGTCGATCTTGAATGGGCTTGGATGTCAGGTCACGCTGGTGCATCGCGGTGCGCAAGTACTGCGCGGCATGGATCAAGACCTAGGCCCATTTTTGACGAAGGAAATGGAAAAAAAAGGCGTGACATTCATCGCAAACACGCAAATTTTGAACATACGCGCTGATGGCGACGGGAAAGATTCACTGCGTCACGTGCATCTAAAGAATGGCAGTACTTTGACTGCCGATTGCGTGATTTTTGCCACAGGTCGCAGCGCGAACACCGCACAATTAGGCTTGTCTGCCGCAGGCGTGATCACGCGTGAGAACGGCTCGATTGTGGTGGACGAACACTTCAAGACGAACATCGATTCGATTTATGCGATTGGCGACGTGATTGATCGTGTGGCGCTCACGCCGGTTGCTTTGGCTGAGGGCATGGTTGTGGCGTCGCATTTATTTGATGCGGGTAAGCGTAAGTTGTCTTACGAGAATATTCCGACCGCCGTATTTAGCCACCCGAATGTTGCGACGGTGGGTTTAAGCGAAGCGAATGCGCGCCTGCGTTACCCCAATATCACGATTTTTAAGAGCGAGTTCAAGGCATTGAAACACACCATGTCGCACTCGACTGAGCGCACGCTAATGAAACTGGTGGTCGATACAGCCAGCGATAAAGTGCTGGGCGTGCATATGGTGGGGGCCGATGCGGGTGAAGTCATGCAGGGCATGGCGATCGCCTTGCAATGCGGCGCAACTAAAGCGCAGTTCGATGCAACGCTTGGCATTCACCCAACGGTGGCGGAAGAGTTTGTAACAATGCGCACGCCGTTTTCATCCTAATGAGACAAGAATTCGACGGCTTGTAAAAAACTTCTTTGGCCGCATCTTCACGCCGTGATCTTAGTCAGTTGTTCCCTTTAATCTTTATACTGTATCTTGTATATTTTTAGTACGCTTTATCTAAAAGCGGATAAGCCATTATTTTTTAATAAAAATGAGGAGTATATGTTTTTTGATCACAATGCAGAGAAACTTGACCGCTTCTTGGATGCGCGATTAATTTGCCACGGCACTTAGTTCACTTGATAAAATACTATCCAACTAATTTTTAAAGGATCAACATCATGTTAAAAGGCGCGGGTGGCACGAGCGGCGGTATAGGTACATTTTTTCTCGGCCTGTTTATGATGAGTGGCGGGTTTTACTTATTGTTTAAGGCCATTAGCGTGAGCTCAGGTTTTGGCTTTGGCCTGCCTTTGTTTGGTTTCTCTGCATTTGGCGGAAATTATGGCATTAGCGGCGGCATGGTTCTAATACCGCTGATGTTTGGCATAGGCATGGTGTTTTTTAACGCAAAGAATGTTTTTGGTTGGATTTTATTTATTGGTTCCATCACTGCCCTTGTGTTCGGTGTGATCGCGTCTTTGCATTTTAGTTTTGCCACCATGTCGGCCTTTGATCTTTTAGTGATTTTGGTGTTAGCGATTGGCGGCTTGGGTTTATTCTTGCGTTCGTTACGCAGCATGTGAAATTCATTTGCAAAGTTTTGAGTCATGCCGATGACATATCCCCAAGCATGATAAGGTAAGGCCCTGTTTTATTTGAAAGTAGATTGGAAGTCTCATGTTTACCCCTGACGAACAAACCCGCACCCCTGATTACGACGGCCTCGATCGCCAACTCGCCAGCTTGTTTGAGGGCGAGCGCAATTTTATTGCGAATGCCGCGCAGTTTTCTGCGTTCGTTTACCAAACATTAGCCGCCTTAAATTGGGCTGGGTTTTATATGGCACATGGTGAGGAATTGGTGCTTGGCCCATTTCAAGGGAAAGTCGCCTGTGTTCGTATTCCGTTTGGGCGCGGCGTTTGCGGCACGACGGCGGTGCAGCGCGCAACCGTGGTGGTGGATGATGTGCACGCCTTCCCTGGCCACATTGCTTGCGATTCAGCGTCCAATTCTGAGATCGTGATTCCTGTCATTAAGGACGGCAAATTGCTGGGCGTGTTTGATGTCGATAGCCCCGAAACGCATCGTTTTAGCGCGGCGGATAAGTTAGGCTTAGAGAAACTCGTCGCGCGTTTTGTCGCTTGCACGGATTTTTAAGCGCGATCATCGCCTCTCACTCTTTTCTCTCTCCTTTAATTCGCGCGTCATTCGCTGGCGCGTTTTTCGCGGCGTCGCTGTCGGCGTCCACAGGCAGTTGCGCGAGCGCGAGCATTAACTCATTGCGGCGCATAAACCAAGGCGTCCAAGGTGGGTCATAGCGCGCTAAAGTGACTTCCCCTTTGCTTTGCCACTGATGCTTGCTTAGCCACGCGCGTAGTTCTGAGGTTTTTTCTTCAATACTCGCTTCCTTCGCCAAACCTGAAAAACGTAGCACCGCCAGCCGCGTGGCTGGTAAGGTCACTAACTTTACACGCGCGTCATTTGGTGTTGGCAAGCTCGTCAAGGAATATTCGCTGGGCATGATAAATCGAATAATCCATCCGCCGTCTTTTGCGACTTGCGTAACGGGCGCTGTCATGGCGATTTTTTCACCTGAATTTTTTTCCTGCTGCACGGGTGCGGTCATCGCAATCGATTGTTTGCGCACATTGCCGCCAAATATATAGCCCGCCAAAAGCTTAAAACCCGCGGAAATCGCGTCGCTACGCTCGCCCGTCACGGACACTTCGGCGGCAATCAAACTTGGATAGTCGCGCAACTCGAAATCCCCTTCTTTTAGGCCGATTGTGAACTTTGGTTCTTCGGTAGCCATAGCATTTCCTGTCAATACAAGATTACACGTCGCGCTGAATATGGCGCAAACGATGAAGGCATAGCGGGGAAACTTGCCTCCCCGGTTATTTAAAATCTTCATCCTTCATTCTCCATATTCCATTTCCAAATCAATTGTGTCTAGGCGACGAGCCGCAGACAGTGCTGCAGCACGGCAAGGCGAAGGCAACAACGACACGATAGCTTTAGAAATGGAATTAATGCTCCGCCAAACCTTCTGTGCACTGCCGCACGTTCTCGCCTGCACTTAGTGTAACAAACGGCGCAGTGTCGCGCGGCATGTCACTTTTTTAAGACCTTCGAAATCCAAAAATCGATAGCCATTGCTGCTTTGCATTCCTCGCTTTGTTCGACGCATCTGGAGTGAAGAATCGACTAGTGGCACAGCTTACGTCTGCCTACACTGAATACGCCACTTAACTTTAGGAGAAACGAATGCGTATCCATATCCAAGCACGCGGGTTTGAACTAACTGACGGACTACGTGAGCATACAAGACGCCGTCTGCAGTTTGCGATTGACTGGGCGAGCGACGATGTACGAACCGTCAACGTACGCTTTTCAGACATCAATGGGCCACGTGGTGGAAATGACAAACGATGCTTGATCCAAATACCATTGAATGGCTCAAAAGGCATCGTCATAGAAGATCGAGAATCTGATTTGTATGTCGCGATCGATCGCGCTGCAGAGCGAATTGAACGCGCCTTGGCACGCAAACTAAAGCGCCTACGGCAATTTCAGCATGACCGGATTTCTCGTTTGGAAACCATGCACATTGATGCGTTTGAGGAACCTCGTTTTGCTGCTTAGCCGCCGTGAAACGATGCCCTATTTTCGCAGCAATCTACACAGGGAATAGAACGGAACGACGCAGGCTAAAAGTTCTTTGCATGCGTAAATTAGTAAGCGTTGTTTGAGCTTTTACGTGGGGTTTGCTTGTGGTGTTGGTATTGGGCTTTTCCAGATGCAGTACCAGCACACAGCGCGAACCCGCGCATCAGTAAAACCAGTTGGAAGGAGCCAGTGTGTTTGCAGTTTATGGTCTACGTGGCGAAGCCTTCAGTGGCGCAATGGAAGAACTTATCCAGTATCGCAAGGTCAATCGTCGTCTTGGCGTGCCGCCCGTAGCGCCTGAGGGCGAGCAAATTCAAACAGAAGTATTAACGGATGCAGTCAACGCGCCGTTTGACCCGCTCGCTCGCGCCGCTGCGTATTATCGCAACATGGCGCGCGCCGAACTTAATCGCGGCCCCTTATACACGGCACGCCAAATCATGCAAACCACGCCACTCACTTTGCAGGCCAACATGACGGTCGCGCAGGCTTGGCAAATTCTACGAGATAACAACAGGCAAGAAGCACCGGTCGTAGATGAAGCGCAACAGATCGTTGGCGTAGCCAGCGAGCGCGATCTCCTCACCAGCATCAATGTACAAAACGAGCGCGTGACACAGAGTTTAAATCGCACTGTAGGAGAAGTCATGACCAGCCCCGTGATTGTCGCGCAAGCGGAGACCGACATACGTCGTATTGCCGGCATCATGGTGGAGTTCAATATTGATGGCGTGCCCATCATGAGCCAACAGAATGGTTTGATTGGTTTCATTTCCAGACATGATTTGCTGCGCTGCATTAATACTGACCCACCCCTGAGTCTTTGGTGCTAAAGAAAAATTGGGAGGTGAACATCACTACAAAACATCGAAAAAATTGAGTTTTTAAAGTTGAATATTCGAATATTTTTATGAGTAGTAAAAACTTAAACTAGGTTTTATCAGATCAACGACGTGTCATCCGTACTCACATTAATCGAAGGAATTGAATATGCGCCACTATAGCCAAAACAGCAGTGAAGCAATGGCAAGAATCCTTGCCCTCACCATGCTTGCCGATGGCGGTTTGGATAAGACCGAACTTGAAGCCATTGCAAAAAGCAAAATACTTAATCACATTGAAATGACGGAGGCCGGCTTCGAAAAAGTCGTGCACGAACTTTGCGACGATCTTTTGCAATATTCTAGTAGTTACTCGTTAGGCCAAATCGAATTGGATCGTGAGACGCTGAACCACGTTTTCGCCGATATCACCTTGGTGCCATTGCAAAAAATGTTACTCAAAGTGATGGTCGCAGTGGTCGATGCCGACCAACGTATGAGCGATGGGGAGGCGATTGTCATCTCCCAAGCGCTCAGCACATGGGGCTTTGATTTAGTTGAAGTCGTCAACCCACAAAGCTTCGTGCGCCACAGCGCGTTTGCGAAATCACTTTTCCCCCCTTGCACACGCATATTGAAGTCGAAGTATCAATATCTCGAAAAAATTGACGTGTGCTTGTAAGGTTTCCTCATGTCGCGAAGACTATTGATCAAATGTTTACCGAAGCGCGAAACGATTGAAAAGTTCAAACTAGCGCAACGCTGTGCCCCTTTTCTCATGCACCCAGATTTATGGGCAGTGAGAAGAAATTTGGTGGCGGGTGGCGTTGCAGTTGGTTTGTTTTGCGGCATGATTCCGGGTCCATTGCAGATAATTTGTGCAATAACGATTGCGACTCTTTGCCGATTCAATCTTTCCGCAGCGGTACTTGGAACTTTTGCAAGCAATCCGCTCACAATTGTTCCGCTGTATATGCTTGCGCTGCACATCGGCCAATGGCTTTTTGGAGCGCAAGAACAAGCAATTTGGCATGCAACACCGGTTTTCGATTGGCATGCGCCATTGAATACGATGCAAGCGTGGCTTGCTTGGCTAACAGATTTGAGTGGTAGTTTTTTTGTGGGATTAGCCCTACTTGCGAGCGTATTAGCGCTCTTGGGCTACGGATTCATTTTTTATGGTTGGCGTCTTGCAGTGATCTTTGAATTAAAACAACGCAAGCAAGAACGTCGGCTTAGCTAAATCCTCCCACTTCGTTGGTGGTTGATGCACTAAACCACACAAACCACAAAATTTTTACGCACTGTATGGCAAAGAAGTACGCCAGGCGTTGCTGTTTCTTTCAGTTGTTGTAGGTATCTCGTGCACGAAGCATGCTTGTCTGTGCACGCGAAAAAAGTAGAACAAGCATCATCATTAAAGTAAAAAAAGTAAAGGAAACTCTGACTAAGTTACTGCGCGACCAAATTTTGAACCTGCGATGCCCGCTGTGCTCTCGTACAGGTGCGCTTCTCGATCCAAACTTTGGCCGCTCGCTACACTTAATCAGCGCTTCCTAAAAACAAAGGAAACCTCGTGGCCTCACTGAATTTCAAGCACCTTCGTTACTATTGGATGGTTGCCAAAACTGGCAGCATTGCGCGCGCCGCAGAACAATTACATTTAACACCCCATGCAATTAGCGGGCAGCTCAACGAGTTTGAAAGCACGCTCGGCGTCGATTTATTTCGCCGCGCAGGACGCAATTTGGAACTGACCGACGCCGGTCGCCGGATACTGAATTACGCCGATGATATTTTTACGATAGGCGACGAGTTGTTGGAAGTGCTACATGATCAAACGTCTGCGAAAAAACGTTCGTTTCGCGTTGGCATCTCGGACGCTGTTTCAAAATCGATTGCCTATCGCTTGCTTGAGCCAGCACTGGCATTGAACGACCCAATACGATTAATCTGCCGCGAAGGACGCCTTGGCCTCTTATTGGCAGAACTGGCACTGCACAAGATTGACATGATCATTGCAGACCGACCTATGTCGGCAAACCTCAACGTACGTGGCTATAACCATTTACTAGGTGAATGCGGCGTGACTGTGTTTGGTACGCCTGCACTTGCAAAACGTTATGGTGGCGACTTCCCCGCATGTTTAAATGGTGCACCATTGCTGTTACCAGGCGAAGACGTTGCGATTCAGCCCAAGCTCTTACATTGGCTGGAAATGAACAAATTAAAGCCAAGCATCGTCGGTGAATTTGATGACGGCGCATTGATGAAATCCTTTGGTCAAGCGGGTGCTGGATTTTTTGTGGCACCAAGCGCGATGGAAGCAGACATTTGCCAGCAATATAAAGTCAAAGCAGTCGGGCATATTGAAAGCGTGGTGGAGCAAGTCTATGTCATCACCACGGAAAGACGCCTGACTGATCCCGCAATCGTCGCCATTAGTGAGAGCGCCAAAGAGAATATGTTTGGCGGCATGTTAGAAGTTGCTTAAATCACACCTGATGCGCTGTCATGGCGCATCACCCACCTAAGCTCGTTAAAACCAAGATCAAGTTCCTTGCTGCACGCACCGTTAAAAAACGGTGCGTGCTTGTTGCCATTCCCTTCGTGCTCCCAAACTGAGACCTCTGCATAACTGTAGCGAGCGGTCGAAGTTTGGTTCGAGAAGCGCACCTGTACGACTGTACAGCGAGCACGGTAGCCGGAGTCGCAGGTCCAAAATTCGGCCGCGCAGTAAGTTATGCAGAGGTCTCAAACCTGTAACGTCAGCTCCGATGTGCTTTTCTGCACGACCAAATTTTGAATCAGTGTAAGCCGCTATGGAGCTCGTCATACTCCCATATAGACGCGCTTCTCGATCAAAAATCGGGCCGCTCACTAGACTTAATCAGCGCTTCTTTAAAACAATCTGCATCAATCCAAGTGGCTACGCGCAGATTTGCTAAAATGCTCTGCTCCCACGCTTTGTAAAGAACTTCGTGGGGTCACCAATGATTTCCTTTCCTTTTTCCTGCATTCGATTTGACGCAATGAACGCAAGAAAAACCTACATCTTGAAACAAATCCTGGGCTACTCGAATGAAATCTACACAGCATCTTGCGCTCTTATTTGCGGTCAGCGTCGCAGGCTTTTGTTGGCACAACGCCGTCAACGCGCAAACAAGTTCGACCTCATCGAGTCAAGAAAAAACAGCGTATTCGCTCACGATCGATAACGATGTTTTTTTCCAAACTGACCGCTATTACACTGATGGTTTCCAAATTGAATGGAAGCGTACTGGTGGACAATTAAGTGGATTTGAAGGTGACTTCCTTTCCTCGCTTTGTGGCTACCTTGGCTGTGCGAGTAAAGATTATGTACAAGCGAAATCAATCATTGCGCAAGCGGCATACACGCCACGCAATATTTTGATCGCTCAAGCACAACCTCTAGATCATCCTTGGGGCGGTCATTTGTACTTTGAACGCGCCTACGATTTCGTGACGCCAAACCAACTCCAACAAACCAGAATCACTGGGCAAATTGGCTTGCTCGGGCATTACTCCTTGGCGGATCGCGTGCAAAAAGCCGCTCATAAAGCGTTCGGCTCGAATCCCCCTAATGGCTGGGACAATCAAATTGGTAACAATCTAGGCGTTTTGGCGAGTCTTGAAAAGCGTTACGCCTTTGGTGATGTCAGCGAGGCTCCGGGAACGCGTTTGCGCACAGCAGCGTATTGGAATCTCACAGCAGGCAATGTGCAAACCTCTGCAGCCGTTGGTTTTAATTTTGCACTTGGCAAAAGCTTACCGCTGATTGCTAGCAACGACCCGGTGCGGCGCTCTTCACTCGACCTTGCCGGTGCCGCCTGTGTTTTTGACTGGCTACAATGCAGCTTGTTCGGCGGTGTGGAAGCGCGCGCTGTCGCTTTCAATGTTTTCTTGGACGGTAACTTGGGACGAAACGATCCAAACGTAGATAAAAAACCGGTCGTGATTGAAAGCAGCTTGGGCGGTCGACTGGTTTTTACGGGCACGCGTGGCACATCGAACGGCCCGTTTTATCTGCAGTTTAAAGCCACGCACCGAACCAAAGAGTTCAACTCACCCCTCCCAGTCTACGCACACAAATGGGGTAGCTTAACTTTCGGCGTCGATTTTTAAATTGTCGGAACACATGCAGTCTTGAACTTCGAGGCAAAACTTTACGCAGATCGGTTTCGAAACGACCCTAGTTTTACCACGCCACGCTGCAAAAATCACTGCGTCACAATGTCGCGCTGCATAGGCGCCAATATGGCTAATAACTTGTTTTGCGTAGCGGGCGACACCTTGTTTTTATCCATAGCGGCTTGCAGTTGCTCCACCAAGGCATTGAACTTCGCATTATTTATCCGCATACCTCGGTGTACTAATTGCATATTGTCTCCTGTGTACACACAAGGCCCGCCACTCAGCATACAAATTTGCTCACTCAAAAGCATCGCGAAACGTTTTAGATTGGTATCTTTAAAATCCGCACTGATTCGCTTGTCCGTAATCACAAGCGGAACGAAATCATTCACGATTTTTTCAACCCCTTGCATTCCTCCTAGCGCACGAAATAGCGCATCGTTCGTTTGTTCTTGGGGGAAGCTTGTTTGAGCAAAAAACACCAAAAAAAATCCCAAATAAAGCGTTTTAATCCGTTGCAAACAATTCTCCTTCATATCCGAACTTCCTTGGCATAAACAGCCCGTGCTTCATTTCCAACGCTGTTGTGCACATCTTAGCGAAACTTCCTCTCTTTTGCTGTTTAGCCAGACCGCTTAAAACTCATTTACGCATCGTTTACTTTGCCAGAGTTTACTTGTCCAATAAATATTGCTCGAAAATGCTGGTATTTAATCAACTATACGAAAACAAATAAATTATTTTACTTTTCAAAAATAAGGTATATATTTCTATGTAAATTTGTTTACATTAAAACCTTAAATGTAAATAAGTTTTACATTTAAACAAAAGCTGGGGAGAGAAAATACCGACGACTACAAAAATAATCCAAATTAAATAAATGGCTGTTGAGATAAATAGAAAAATATTCTGGAGACCAACAAGTGAAATTACTATCAAACTTACCCCGCAAAGCTGTGGCTTTGTGCCTGTTTTTTCTGTGCCAATCGAGCTTTGCCGCATGCCTTACTGCGGAAGTCGAACCCAATAATTCTGACACCAGTGCCAACACCGGCTTATGTTCGGGAACCAGCGTTACGGGAAGCATTTCGTCCTCTACTGACTACGACTGGTACAAGCTAGACGTCACAGCAGGCGGCGTTATAAATATCAACTTGTCGCACGCAAGTGGTATTGATCTCGATTGGTATTTGTACCCAGCGACAGGCACTTATGTCGCATCCGCGTCGACCAAAAATAACCCTGAAGTCGGCAGTTATACTGCGCCCTCTGCGGGCACTTACTACGTACGGGTAAAAAATTATTCGGGCACAGGCAGCTATACTTTAAATGTGACTTTCCCTTCTGCGGGGGGCACGGGGGGCGGTACGGGTGGTGGCACGGGCGGCGGCACGGCATGTGCCTTGCCCAGCGCCGTTAATCTTGGCCTAACAGGCAACGTGACACCTAAAATTACTGCCACCACTGGCGGTACTGTCTTGATGGGCGGCGGTACCGATGTTGATGAAGCGATCAAATGGATGATCAACAAATCCGGTGGCGGCGATTTTGTCGTCATCCGATCAACAGGGACCAATGCCTACAACGATTATATTTACGGCTTAGGTGGCGTTAACTCCGTACGAACCTTATTGATTACCAGCACATCACAAGCGAATGATGCCTGTGTGGTACAAACCATACGGAATGCGGGAGCGGTATTTTTAGCTGGCGGCAATCAAGCGGATTACATTAATTACTTCAATGGGCAAGGCGTAGGTAACGCACTCAATTATTTGATTACAACAAAAAAAGCGCCCGTTGGCGGCACCAGCGCAGGTATGGCGATTATGGGCCAGTACTACCATCCTGGCGGTGCGGCTGAGAATAGTTCCGTTTTAAGTAATCCAACTGGGGTTCAAATCGGCAATAATTTCTTGACTAATTCCCTGCTCCCCAACCTTGTAACGGAACCGCATTTCGCACAACGCGCACGACAACCACGCTTAACTTCTTTCCTCGCCAGCACCATTTACAACTACGGTGTGACATGGCAAACCGTGCATGGCATCTCTGCAGATGAGGCGACGGCAGTTGCAATTGACAGCACTGGCATTGCCAAAGTATTTGGCACAGGCAATGCCAACTTCGTCAAGGCGACTGGCGCACCAGAGACGTTGCGCGCAGGAAGTTCTTTAACTTGGAATGTGGGTGGTCGTGCACTCAATGTGTACCAAGTTGCTGGCACAAGCACGGGGACGAATACATTCAACGTGTCAACTTGGCTAGGCACCGGTGGAACCACGCATTACTGGTATGTGAATAGCGGCAGCATCACGATCAACTGATCATCGCGCCCATTTTTTCACGATTAATCCAATTTTAAGAAAGCATAAGATGCATAAATTGATCAAACTAAGTCTTGCAGTGGCGGGCTTTGGACTAAGCTTTTCAGCGGCAGCGGCAAGTAACCAAAATTATGTGTACAGCCCAAGTAACGGTACGCATGAGGTAAAAGCTTTCCACGGCTGTTTTGACGACAACGATGCGGCAAGCCGACCAAAAACGAATCTCATCATGAATGGCATTAGCATCAATGACGTGACAATTGAGACGCGTCCGTTGGTGAGTGGTAAGCCATCGAGTGAGATGATTACCTTTCGCCTAAAGAACCAAAATGCCAGCATCACCGTGCAGTTTCAAAGCCCCGATGGTCCACATTGTCAACAAGGGGTGGCTAGCATTAGCTTTCGTGATGCCACATATAGAAACTTCGCGGAAATGGGTATAAAGCGTTAGAGATACAATGAAAAGCGCTCACTAAAGCAGCATAGATATTTAGAGTGGGTCAGCGCAACAAAGCAGTAAGCAATGCTTTGTTGCGCTTTTTTTTCCGCAAATTCAGCATGTAAGAGCCCATTTAGTCGTTTATTAATACCTGTAAGACAATAAAGTTTCGTCGCTATTTTTACGCACCTAACTCAACGGCGCACCACACTACTGCAGAGCAAAAAATAGGTTAAGCTACCCGCTTTTACCACTTCGAAGTCTTACGCAAACATGGCGAATGACCGGGATTACTTTGCGAAAAATTTCATGTCCAAGAAATCGATCGCATTTCTTAAAGAAAACTTCCTAAGAATCATCATCTGGCCCGTCGCCTTCCTGCTTCTTATTAGCGTTGTATGGGCGATTCACCTCTCAAAAATTACTGAGAGTAAAAAAAATTTACAACAGAATGCGCTTAAAAATGTAGGCGCTTTATCCCATGCCTACGCTCAATATTTAAACCGCACCTTAGAGCAAATCGATCAAGTCAGTAACCATGTGCGGTACGACTGGGAAACCACCAAGGGTGCGCTTTTGTTGGAAGATTTGCGCGTCCAAGGTCTGTTTACGGCGTCGCAATTTGCCTTCGTCGCGATTATTGATAAGTATGGTGTCCCCCGTACCTCAACCGCACCGATGGAGCAATGGCAAGATCTTGCCATTAAAAAGATGCTGTTTTTCCATAAGCATAATAATTCGAGTGCGATGCAGATTGTGCTGCCTGGTGTGGTCAATAGCTCGGGAAAACCCGTGATCCACTTCACCCGCAGGCTCGAAACCAGCGATGAAAGTTTTGACGGTATTGCCGTAATTTCGGTCGACCCAACTTATTTTTCTGGTTTTTATGACGAACAGAGTTTTGGCAAACTTGGCATTCTTGCTGCACTGAATGAAGGCCGCCGCGAAGGCACGGCGCGCATAGGGAATGAAGTTCACCTGAGTAGTAGAGACATACTTGACTCCAGCAATTTTTCGCAACTTGAAGAGGGCGAAGCCTTCATCAAAGACAAGCAAATCTTTACCGACAAAAAAGCGCGTTACATTGGTTGGCGCGCACTAAATACCTATCCGCTAACGGCCATGGTAGGTATCGCTGACGAAGAACTTCAAGAAAATAATGCGGGGACTTGGCAAGAGAATCGCAATTTCGCCTACGCCGCGACGTTTTTTCTCGTGATTTTCGGTTTCGTCGCAACCAACATGGCGACGCGCCTCGCGTGGCGAAGTTTTCAAGCCAAAGAAGTTCACGACACGTATCGCTTGGCAACGGAAGGAACGGAAGACGGTTTTTACATGGTGAAAGCTGTACGCGATCATCAGGGGACTATCACGGACTTCCAATATATCGACTGCAATGAGCGCGGCGCAGGATTTTTTGGACTCAATCGAGACGAACTTATTGGCGTCAATATGTCTTCGTTACAAAACGAGAGTTACTTCAAAACCTTGCTTGGCATCTATTCGAATGCGATGGAGACGGGTTTTTACGAAGACGAATATGAAGTCTCGCCAGAAAGCCCAATCGGCTTTGCTTGGGCACGACGCCGCTTGGCGCGCTCAGGTTCGGGTTTGGCGGTAACCATACGTGATATCAGCTCCAAGAAGCAATCCGAACAAGAGTTCATTCGGCTGGCAAACCATGATGGCCTTACCGGACTCTACAATCGTCACTGGCTACTTAATTACTTACCCGATGCCTTGGCGCGTGCGCGTGTTCAAGGACAAATGCTCGGTTTACTTTTTATTGATTTGGATGGCTTCAAAAATATCAACGACACCGAAGGGCACGCCGCAGGCGACCACCTTCTCAAGTCGGTTGCCTCGCGCTTGCAATCGGTCTTGCGCCCTAGCGACAACGTGGTAAGGCTTGGAGGTGACGAGTTCTTAGTCGCACTCGAACCAGTGCAACAAGAAAGTGAGCCTAGGCGCGTGGCCGAGCGCATTATCGATGCGTTCAAACAGCCTTTTTGGTGGAATGGTGGCAAGTTATTAGTTGGCGCATCGATTGGTATTAGTCTCTCGCCCAAGGATGGCGACGATGCCGAAACTTTGCTAAAAAATGCCGACATCGCCATGTACTCGGTGAAAGCCGCAGGCAAAGGGCATTTTAATTTTTACAAACCGGAGCT
>JAIETO010000058.1 GCA_019745005.1 Burkholderiaceae bacterium | reverse complement strand
TGATGCAAAGATTGCGGCAAATCAGACAGGCGCATGGCACGGCCATTCAGCTTGCGCGCCAGCACTTCGCCGCGCTCCAAGGTGCGGTTCGCCACCGTAATACTTTTGGGGTGCTGCGCCGCGAAGTGGATAGCGCACAGCTCGATCATTTCGCCTGCGCCGATAAACAGCACATGCTGTTCAGAAATCGTATCGAAAATACGTTGCGAGAGCCGCACTGCCGCCGCCGCCATAGAGACGCTGTGCGCGCCAATTTCGGTAGTGCTGCGCACTTCTTTTGCCACCGCAAAGCTGCGCTGAAACAGTTGGTGCAAATAAGTCCCTAAACCTCCGGCCGCTTCCGCCTGCCGCACCGCATCTTTCATCTGACCCAAAATTTGCGGTTCGCCCAATACCATCGAATCTAAACCCGAAGCCACACGAAAAGCGTGCCGCACCGCTTCATCTTGCGGCAGCGTGTACAAATGCGGGCGCAAATCAGCGTAAGGCAAGCGATGAAAATCAGCCAAAAAATGCGCCGTCGCATCCATCGCATCCGCGCTGCTAGAGGCTTTTTGCGCCGCATACAATTCAGTGCGATTGCAAGTAGAAAGAATCGCTGCTTCGGCGGGAGAGTGCGCCAAGGCAACCGCCGCGCCATCCACCCGATGAAACCAAGCACGCGCCGCCGCCACCGCCTGACCAATTTGGTCCGGCGCGAAAGCAACCTTTTCGCGTAAATTCAGCGAAGCAGTCGTATGGTTTAAGCCAACAGCGAGCAAATGCATGGTGATTCAGTAAGGACAGTTAAAAACAGCGAGCGAAAAATGGTAGGGCATTATACCTCTTGGGAGCATTGATTTCTTTGCCCTAGCGCAAGGGGTTGGTGGGGACGAGTTGTTTGTTTTGCTTCGCTTAAGGACATAACGCGCCGTTCTTATGCGGGGTCGGTGGATTGTTTCGCGTGTTTTGCTTGTTTCTAAGGCACGTGATGTAGTTGGTACGTGCCAACAAACGAGTGATTTTTTAGATACTAATATAGGTATTTTTTCATTGTGCTTTGAATGAAAGCGCGATTCGACATAATTTTTAAAAAAAGTTGGGAGTATATGGTTTTCACACTTTAAAAGCCCGCGTAGATACGATTAGCAAAGCGTAATCGTACGAATGAATGATCAACGACTAAAAGAAAAATTAAATTCAATGCCCAATTATCGTCGCGCATTCGTTCCAAGGCCGTAACCCACATAAGTAGGGCGTCATTAGCCGAAGGCGTAATGCGCCGTATGGAATGTGATAAATTCCAAAAATGCCAAATTACCGACGCGCCTGGCATCCGGGCGGTACCTATTTTTTCACTGTTAATCTCTTAGAGCGATCAGGCAATGATTTGCTGGTCAAGCACGTTGAAGAATTGCGCAAGGCTATTCGCGCGGTCATGCATAGCCATCCATTCACTATCCATGCGTGGGTAGTGCTACCAGATCATTTTCATTGCATCGTCGAATTGCCGCAAAACGATAGCGATTTTGCGACGCGCATTCGCCTAATCAAAACGAGGTTTTCTAAATTAATTGCACCAAATGAAAATCGCTCTGCCGTTAGGGTGCGCCGCGCTGAGCGCGGTATTTGGCAAAGGCGCTACTGGGAACATTTGATTCGCGACGACAAAGACTTTGCCGCGCACATGGATTATGTGCACATCAATCCGTTAAAACATGGTTTGGTAAAGTGTGTTGGTGATTGGCCTTACTCGACTTTTCATCGTTTGGTGGAGGCGGGTGTTTACCCTTATGATTGGGCTGGCGGTTTTGACGTTGACCTTGGCTATGACGACTAATCCATACGGCGCATTACGCCTGCGGCTAATGGCGCCCTACTAATGCGGGTTGCAGGCTTAGCCGTACACTGTTTTTTGAAGTAAAAAATCCATGCCGATCACATCCACCGCCTTTGTCGCTAGCCGTAACTACGTCTATCATGTTTGCGGGGCGGTCAACTTCAAAGCCATTCAAACAACAAGGACGCTTCAATCCGCAGAACGTATTCTTTCCATCTCAGGTCACGACCATCTTCTGCAAGGAAAGCGTGATCGAACAGTGGAAGTGCGAACCGATGACGGCACTGTTCAAGTTAGGGATCATAAGCCATTGATTCAAGCGAATATGGAGCTAATCGATGGTTACTCGTTCGATGATTTCTTAAGAGAGCTCAATTCACGCGTCTTCCTGTGGGCAGGAACTGAAGCAGGACCATGTAAGTCGGGTAAAAATCATATTGCGAAGTATGCTTCCGAAGGCGCTGTATTCATTCTTCGTGTGCCGACAAGGAGCCTGTTGGAAATTAACGGGTTTGAGAATTTAGATATAACATTCTGCAACTCTGGGTCAGCCAGACAGATTCAAGGCAAAAAGGTAAAGCGCGGCCGCAGCACTTTCATGAAATTGGCGACATCCAATCGACCTCCAGGCGAGGTCGTTGAAGTAACATTCGAGGGTTCGGCATTACTGCCAATAGAGACTGAGTACGCAAAAGAACTTTCGGGGCCATGGTTGCCCCTAGCCGCTGGCGCCTAATTACTTTGATTAAGTGCTTCCCGAAAGTTATGTTGATCCGCAACGAACAAAAAAAGAAAAATAGGATATGCGCTATGGCATCACCCGGACCAGATGACGAAACGTGGAAGAATTTGAGCCCAAAAGAAAAAAGAATCTATTGGATTATTGTTCGTGTTGTGTGCTTGTTTCTTATTATTGTTTATGCTTGCGCGTCTCTTGGATTGCTTGATAGTAAATAGAAGTGGCTAGGGCATGACCAGCAAAAATTGGGGCTCATTTTGGCATGTCATTTTTTATCTTATGTGAATTGCATACTCCCTTATTTTTAGTAAAAAAGACAACATCGCGCTTGTTTATATTAAGTATTCAAAAAATACAGATAAGGGTATACGGTAAACACGTCAAGTTTAAAGCGCCGCCTCGTTACCAAAAAATTTTGAGATAAAAAAAAGCTGCGCGTGATTTCTAACGTACGCCCATGCAGTTTTTTTATGCACGAGATGCGCGTTTTAATAGTCTTCGCCACCTTCGCCACCCTCACGTTCCCCCTCCGCACTGCGATGACACTTCACGCAGTTGTCGAAATTGCGTATGCCTTCGCGGGTGTGTTTGCGTTTGATGTTTTCTACCGTGTGTTCGTGGCAGCCGTAGCAGGTGTACTGCTTGTAGTTGTCTGTGGTGTGGCAGGTGGCGCAGGGGGCGTTGTGGTCGCCGTCTAATACAAAAAATTTGCTGTGCTCGAACGTGGCGGGTTCCCATGCTTTGGTGCTGTGGCATTGCCCGCAGTTGTCTTTGATTTGGCGGTGCAGGTTGTTGCTTGGCGCTTTATGGCAGTTCTGGCATAGACTCAGTTCCTCTTTTGGAAGCAGCGCGTGATCGAAACGTGCGGGCTTCCAGCCGTCGGTTTGATGGCATTGTGCGCAGCCGATTTTTGGTGCGATGTTTTCATGCAGCTTGTTGCTTGGCCGCGTATGGCAGGTGTCACAAAGCTGTCGCGTTGCTGGCCGCAACAGCGCGTGCGAAAACGGTTTGCGGCTGTGCTGGGTGAGTTTGGGGCCGGCATGGTCGCTATGGCAGGCAATGCAGTTTTGTTCGATGAGCTCTTGATGAAACGCTGCCTTGATGGAGGTGGCGCGTGCCTCTGTTTGGTGCTTGATAAGCGCTCCTTTGGTCGTGCGAAGACCGATATCAGGTAGCGCGTGACAGGTGATGCAACGTTCTGCACTGGCGCCGCGTAAAGGGGCGTGGCAGGCAAAACAGTCGGTCTCGAAGGACGCATGACCTGAGATGACCTTGCCCGGGCTGACCATCAAGTGTGGGTACGCGAACACCAGCGCAATGCCTGCCGCTAGATTCGCAATAATGATGAGCCAAACCCAAGGCCAGCGTCCTTTCATCGCCAGCTCCAAAACAAAAATACCGCCACAATATGCGCCAGCGCGAGTACCGCAAAGGCTAAGGTAATGGGGAAGTGCACCGCACGCCAATCGGCAATCGCATCAAAGGTTAAGGTGTCCCAATAGGTGCGTTCGGCAAGCTGCTCTGTTGAAAGCCCCTGTTCGCGCATTTGCTGGCGCGTTGCTTCAATACGCTTCTTTGCACGATTAAATAAGAACTTGCCAGTGAGCCCGCTGGCAACGTTGATGAGCATTGCCCACACGGCAAGCCAACCTAAAATCGCATTGAAGTGGATGCCAGCGTGCACAAGGATTAAAAGAGAACCCGCCCACGCTAAGTACTCATGCAGTCGCAGTAATTTGCTTGCTTGTCCCCAGCGAATTAATTTTCGCTTGCGCATTGAATAGACTAGTGAAGCGATGATCAACAACACGCCGGGTATGCCTAACCAACGTCCAACCCAAACTGCATCCAGCAGGTGCAATGCGGCGTCGCAGAGCAGCGCGGCTATGCCCAATGCCAAAAGAGACAGATAGAAGGGCACGACTTCTCGGCTGAACAAGTGCGCTTTGACGATATTTATATTGGGTGACATGTTTTGCCCTCGTCCTTAAAGGTCCAACACCAAGGCGGATTGCGGCTTGCCAACGCAGAGCAAACAGTGGCCTTGATTGATGTCGGCATCAGGTTTGTCGGCATAGCTGACTGTTCCTGAGATCAATTTGGTTTCACAACTGCCGCAGCTACCCGTGCGGCAGCCAGACTCAACTGATACGCCTTGGCGTTCCATAAAATCCAACAAGTTGGCGTCCTGCGCGTTCCATACCAGCGTGCGCCCTGTGCGGTTCAAACGTATGTCTAACGAAGTCGATGTGGTGTCTGCTGGCTCGTTGGTCGCTGCGCCTTTAAATTGCACCGATGCGGGGCCGAACGCTTCAAAGTGAAGCGCGTTTTCGTTGACACCCCATGCGCGCAAAGCAGCAACCAAGGTTTGCATCATGGGCGGTGGGCCGCAAACATAAAATTGATGTTGGCCGTGCGCCAAGCTGTTGCGTAGCAAGACTAAATCGATATAGCCAGTTTGGTCGTAATCGACACCTTGTACGTCACTGGGTTCAGGGCTGCTATACGCCACGTGCAATTTGAAGAGAGGATGCGCACGTGCTAACTCTTGCAATACTTGTTTGAAGGCGTGGTCAGTGCTGTTACGCACGCCGTAATACAAATGAAGCTCACGTGTCGCTTGATTTGCTAAGCACCACGACAGCATGCTCATCATTGGCGTGATACCAATTCCACCAGCAATAAAGACTGCCGGTGTGGTCGCTTCAGCGTCGATAAAAAAGCGCCCTGATGGGGCTTTCACTTTGAGAATATCTCCCACCTGCACGTGGTCATGAAAGTAGCTGGACGCTGCCCCCGGTGGTAGATTTGTTTGCCCAGTTGGCGCGGACGCGCGCTTGATGGTAACGCGGTAGGTGCTTGAATTCGGTTGGTCTGACAATGAATAACAGCGGACCAGGCTAGGAGCGGAACGCAGCGCGTTACCCATTGCCGCGTCCTTGGTCGAGCCAGCATCAACGCCAATTTGTAACGCAAACGTCAGGTATTGTCCCGGCTTAAATGAGGGAAGTGCCTCACCATCAAGAGGCTCTAAATAGAACGAACATTGGGTTTGTCCTGCATCTTCGAATGCGCGGCGCGTGACGCGAAAATCGCGCCAACCTGACCACGCGCCTGGGGAAGTTGCAGGCATCTCCGCTTGCGCAGGTTGCGGCGTTTTTGCTATTCGACGATTCCTGCGCCAAAGCGTGACACCTGTGCTGGCAATAATCTGCAACAGCAGCGCGGCGGAAATCAGGGTCAGGAGCTGTAACGCTGTCATTTTTGTTTAACTGGTTGGCAAACAATGTGCTGCACAAATGCACAAGACTTTGCAAGGCGCGCAAAGAAGATGCTGCTGAGTTTTTGCTCGTTTTCTTCGTGCTGCAATAACATGATTAAACTTCAGGTAGAACTCAGGCGACTTGTGCCTCGTCAAGCTGAAATGAAAAAGTTCGTCCTTTGCGAGACTTGAGATCGTTGCAAAACTTCCGATGTACGACGTGTATCAACGATAGCTTTGGCGGCTTTTGTGGGTCGGTGCGGCGTCGCACCCTGTTACTTGTTGCTGCGACGATCTTTTTGTTTGAAGAAATACACATTTTGCGTATCGTTCAGAGCGCGACAAGCACTAATAAGAAAAAACTTGTAACGTAGCAAGTTGAGCCCTATTTTTTAATCTTTGTATTCAAGCTTTTTTTGCAATGTTCGAACTTCCCACTTTTCTTGCGGCCCCATTGCTGGCGCAGTGTTGGCTTTATCTAAATCGCCTGACACAGGCCCTGCGGGGACGATTGTTGTTCGACCATCGACCTTTGGCACAAGCAGGAGTCGCTTAATGTCGATCTACTCAGGGCAGAAAATTGCGTTTCTCACGCAGCATGGCAAAGAGCGAGTGGTGGCTCCCGTGTTGGAGCCCGCCTTAGCTTGTGTGGTTCAGCATATTGGTGATTTTGATACCGACCAACTCGGCACCTTCACGCGTGATACGCCACGGCTGGGCACCCAGCTCGATGCCGCACGCCAGAAGGCACGCATGGGTATGCAATTGTCTGGCTTGTCATTGGGCATCGCGAGTGAGGGAAGTTTCGGCCTTGATCCTTTCAGCGGCATGTTTTCTTGGAACGTGGAGCTCTTGGTTTTGCTTGATGACATGCGCGGCATTGAAATCGTTGGTATGGCGCAGGGGGTAGGTCGCAGCGGGCATTTGCAAACCAAGGACTGGCTGGCGCTGGAAGCATTTGCCAAGCGCAAAGGGTTTCCAGAGCACCACTTAGTGTTGCGCCCCAACGGACAAGATGACCCACATATTCGCAAAGGCATTGCCGATTGGGCTTCGCTACGACGGTTTTTCGATGACTGTCTCGCACAATCCGATCATCAGCAAGTTTTTGCCGAGACGGATCTGCGCGCATTTGCTAACCCCAGCCGCATGGCGCACATTGAGCAAGCAGCGCGTGATTTGTTGCAACGTATCGTCTCCACTTGCCCTAGCTGCGATGCACCGGGCTTTTGGGTGGTGGAACGTGTTCCTGGACTACTTTGTTCTGCCTGCGGTACGCCCAGCAATAGCTACCGCAGCGAAGTTTGGCAATGCCTTGCGTGTCATCATCACGAGAATAAAGTGAGAACCGACAAACTGTTTGCCGACCCGCAGCATTGCGCAAGATGCAATCCTTGATTGACGTTGGGAAAAAAATGCATATGTTTACTCAACGGCGTTTAGGCGCGCAGAACGCGAAATGACGCATCAACGGTTTTGCTCACGCACCGGCAGCATACGCCGCAAGGTAGTTAGGGAAGCTCTGGTCAAACCCAGATTTTCCACTAGGATTTGTGATGATGGTGGATGCACTTTTCGAGGCAGCTTTGTTGCAACTGAAGCATCAATTGCGAATTATTGGCAACGAAGAGCAGCAACGCTGACTGGAAATACGCCACCAAATAGCAAACAGTGCTGCAAGCACGCCTACTGGAAAATCTGGGTTTAACGCCATTTTTAAGGAGACTCTGATTAATTGTATCGATCGGCCAAAGTTTGGATAGCGAAGCGCACCTTTACAAGTGGGCGGAGGGGGCGAAGTTTGTTCCAGCGCCTCCGGTTTTTGCGCTCGCTTTGTAGTCGAGCATGTGCGTTTCTCAAAGCAAACCTCGACCGCTCGCTACGTTTGAACGGAAGCCTCAGAAATGGACGTAAAAAAACCCGCAGCGTTCTCACGACTGCGGGCGATAAACTTTAAATCTAAATGTCTGTCGAACTATTTATGGATTGCCTTGGCCAGAAAGCAAACCGACGGTGTAGCTCAGGGGTGGATCACGTCGATCACGTCTGAAATTCAAAGAGACAACAATACTTTGGCCTGGCGTGATCACGCCGTTATCGAGGAAGACGCGGCGATAAGGTTCTCCTGAACGCGTTGCGCCATTGCCGTTAGCGAGTTGAATTCCTCGTGGCAGACCCCGAGCTATCATCAATAGATGTGTATCAATAACGGATGTGCTGTTATTCGTGATGCGATACGTGTCGCGTTGGACGCCGTCATCTCGGTCACTGTTGACTAATCTGATCGATGCTTGTGAAGTCACATCCAAAAACTCTAAGCCCGCATCGCGTCTTGAAAGTGCGTCGTTATTGTCCTGTGAGAGCCCGCTGATAGGGAAACCATCCACTACGCCAAGCGCCGCCAAGTCAGGACGGAAAACCGAGTAGGTAAAATCGGGCCGTGCCAATTGGAATGTACGCGTCGGCGATTTGGGGTCGTACTTAACGAAGCCGGGATCATACAAGGCGTCATCAAGGAAGGCGGTGATATCTTCAACGTCTTGCCGACTCAAACCTAAACCGCGTGGATAACCAGGTCCACGTGGGTTAGTAAAGCGGGTGGAGAGCGTTGGCGCTGCAGCCGCTTGCGCATTGGTTGGGACGCCTCGGTTAAAAAATTCAACCACACTGCGTATTGAATTGAATTCACCACTATGCATGAAGAAACGGGCGTCTTTTAATTGACGCAAGGTCACGACGCGGAACTTGAATGCATCATCTTGCTTGCCAGTGACTTCGCGACGGCCATCATCCAAGAAATTAGGATCACGTCGTGCCTGCCGATTGAGCGCTTGTAATGGATGGTCGTTAAGCCCAAGATTGAAGAAGTTTTCGTCCACGAATTTGCCTGCGCCAGCAACATCAGGGTCGTTAACTTGCTTGTTGAGTTGTGGCCCGCTGTGGCAGGTGTAGCATCCAGCGCCTCCAGCCCCTCCAGTTGCAGGTGTGAAGAATAACCTCGCACCGCGCCGTTGAGATGAACTGAGCGCACGGTCGTCGCCAGCAAGGAAACGATCCCAAGCCGTATTACGAGTGACCACAGTGCGCATGAAGGTAGCCGTAGCACGGAATACCGTTTGATCATTAATTAATTCATTCAAGTCACCGGTGGAGTCAGCTCGCGCTGCTTCTTCAGGAAATGCTTGGCGGAAAAGGAGACGGTAGCCCGGTATGGTTTGCAATACAGCGGACTGCAGATCCAGCATGCGGTGCGCATCGAGCAACAGTAGGGCGACGTTTTCTTGTGCAGGATCATTAAACGGATTCAAACCACCTGGTTCGGAATCAGGCGCACCCGCGAAGCCGCCGAGTAGCAAGCGGTTGTTGAATGCCGCACCGAGCACACCTGGTGCATTACGCGCGACGCTGTCCAGCGCGTCTAAACGACCAGTGGCAAGCAAAGCGCCGGGAGCGGGTTGTTTGCGGGCGCGTGCTGGGCTAGCAACGCCTGCTGCTGCATAAATATCCGTTAAGGTTGGTAGCGAATCAACCAAGGTATCGCCGGGGAAAAGTGGTCTCTCACGGAGTCTCGGTAACAGATCCGTACGGGTGCGACGGCGCGGCACAAACGTACCATCTGCGTCTGTGTAGCCGCGTCCTTCGCCGCCGACGTTAAAGTTCAAAAGCGTACCAGCCTTGGAAGAAGATTCCCCTTGGTGGCAACTGCCGCACGAGCCGGTGCGCCGCGTCTCAAGTATTCCACCAAATTCTGGTAACACGCGAACGGTACGCACAGGATCATGAAATAGTTGCTTACCGAGGAAACGTTTTGCTTCTGTGGTGGCATAACGTGGGTTGCTGCTTGCATCTGTTCCATCGGGTAATTGCGCACCGGGCAGGTCCGCATCACGTGTCGGCACAATGAGCTTTGAAAGGCCGCCAACCTGCGTCGAAATGAAGCTGCGCAACTGAGCAGGGTTGGTGCCCGAGTTGGAGCGGTCATCATCGCGTGAATCAGCGTGAACGACGCTGGATGCCGCCATTAATGAACCCAACATGGCGGCGCCCATCAATGTACGGTTTATACGAGCCTTAAAGCTATGGCGGAGAGACTTGTATTGCGAAGGCAACTGCCTTCGATTTTGTTTCGCAAACTGATCCATTTTGACTCCTAACAAAGTGTTGAATGGAGACGCGCCGCAGAGTACGTATCGTCTGTTTTTTGCTTCCAAGTCTGCGCGCTGTGTTGGAGGTAGAGCGCATGACTCTGAAATTTCAGCGCATTGGAAGCGGCCATGCGCCGCCCGCTCCGCCATGTTTCCATGGTGGTTTGGGCAAAATCAGTGACATCATTTTTTGTCACCTTAACTTGGGTCGCTTGGCTGAAGTCGAAGAGGAATTCTGCTAGCGAGTAATCCGTATATGTATCTTCGAAACTTGTTAGTTGGTGCTTTTGTGCCTATTGAGAAAATATGCGAGTACTTCATCTGAGCGAAAGAAGTTCGCTAGCTGAATGCGATAAATTGTCGATGTGAACGTGATTTACCCGATGTTTTACTTGGATGTAAAAAGTTCGTTTCCAACGACATATTTCAGCACTTATCTGCGCAATTGCTTGCTCGACTTAATGATGAAATCGGCGTTCAGAGTAGGAGCAGACTTGCATTAATGCAAGGTAAAAACTGCGCAAAATCTATTGCTTTTGGGAAAATAAGAGATGCAAAAAATGATGAGAATTTTCTTAAAATTTTCGTTCGAGATCGCTTCATAGGCGATGCAACGAAGGAAACATCACTAATACTGAGTGATGTACTTTAAGTCTTAATTATTCCCGAGTTCTAATGTTACAACTGCTTACAAATTCGCTTGCGCATGAATTTCATTGACTTTCCCTAGACAGTTTTCACGCGCCACGCTTCAAACAAAATCGTCGGGCAGCGTTTAGAGGTAAGCGACTAATTCAATGCAAAGCCTTTACACATAAGCTTTGCCGATGACGATATGAAAATTCATCTGTGGTTTTTGCTGCAACGCAAATTGACACTCATTGACTTCATTTCGATACTGCGCTGCGATCAGATTAAATGCGCATCAAAGCTCTTTGGCTAGTAAGTAGGAAATCGCATTTCCTGATCATTGTTCTTGTTTCCGTTCTTAAGTTTTACCAGGTGTTTGCCGTGGTTTACTCGAAGGGGTCTGAATAATGAAATTCACTTACCGTCGTGCGCGACTTGCTTTCTTTGCGCCTCTCGCCACCCTCGCGGGTTGGTCATTTCTTCTTAGCGCTTTGCGCCACTTTCAAAACCTACTTTGTCTGGCCGTCTTCCATTTTGCGAAGCTGAGTTCGCTTGCGCCTCGTGCTTTCGTACATGGAATACGCGCAGCCATAAAGTTGAATTTTTCTCAGACCCGATTCAAGGCGATACCAAACGCGAAGCTGCGTTGCTTTTACCCGTTGTGATTTTTCGTCACTTCGTCACTCTTCGCTGTTTGACTATGTTTTGCGGTAACAAAAAACGCATCACGCAACAAACAAGTGAGCTAAAAAAAGGGAAGGAGAATATCTTCAATAGCTAAATTTCTTAGGAGGTATCCGAAAAAATCAGCACCTGAAAAGAATAAAAATCCATTTTGAAATGCGTTTATAGGAGACAAAAATGACTGACCATTTACGACCAACTTTGCGCGCGCTATTGCCTAGATTGCTTCCAGCGCTAGCGATTGCTGCCTGCGCTTCGCAAGCAGCGGCAAGTACCTTAAATCAAAACGTTTCATGGACCATTGATCGAGCAGGAACAACCAGCAAGTATCGCGTAGTGGCATACGGTGATTCGATTTTTGCTGGCTATAACACCTCAGTTACCAACGCGGCGAAGTATGCTGCGCCTACGGTACAAGCCGAGTATTTATCCGCCTTATGGAATGCAGATATCGAAAGTGTACGACGCACTAAATCCGGTGCAATCGCTTCTGATGTCTACCAAAACAAAATTGTGGCGGAAAAATCCTATATGCAAGCCAGCAATACGCGTGTCGTTGCGTTTGAAATGTGCGGCAATGATGGATTGCAAGCGCGTACTAACTACAAGGGGCAAAGCGGCACCTGTAACGATGCCGTGTTAACCACCGCAGTCAATAACTGCAAGGCCAATGTGTCGGCCGCCATGGACTTTATTAATGCAAATGCCTATGCAGGTACCAAGTTAAAAATCGTTGCCAACTTACATTACCCTGGCTATGCGGCAGACAATACCCAAAGTAAATGCACTGATGCCGCAACTGGGGCGACGGTGAAATTGCAAGATAAGTTTTTACCAGCGATTGCAAAAATGAATTACTGGATGTGTGAGTACGCGCGCCAAAAAGGCTTTCAATGCGTAGATAATTTCGCGCAATATATGGGAGCCGATTACGACAGCAATGGCGACGGTAAAATCGATTCTGAAGCTTTACGCTATGTGGCTGGCGACACCGAAGCCAGTTATGTCACTCGCATTGCGACGACCTTACGTTCAACCATACGGGACGCGAATACACACTTCGTTTCTGCTAGCAGCAGTTTTGACTATATTCAATCCGATGATACCCACCCAACCTTTAGCGGCTCGTCAGTCAATGCCGGTTTGCTTGGCGGCACGACGGGATCAGGGGCGCCTAGATATACCTCGTTTGTCGGTGGCAAAAATCCGATTTGGAATCAATATGGTCATGAACGGATGGGCTGGTCTTTGTCCACTTATAACCCAGCGACACCATAGCTAACCCAGCAAAGGTCGATAAACCATGACAACGCCACGTGAATCCAACGCAGCACCGCCACCATCGAATGGCGGCGGAGACACGTGGCGACCATCTATCGCTTACCTTGCGCTTGCCTTGCTGCTTGTATTGGGTAGTTGTTTTGCGCTTTGGCGGTGGTTGGCAACCCCTGAACCAATTGAATCGGTCAATGCGCAGGCTAAACCAGCATCAGCCAACTTCGCACATGGTAGTGCGACGACTTCGCCGTTTGGATTGCAGAGTGCGCAAGTGAATCAAGGCGACGCGCCCTTAGAATCTAATCAAACCAGTCAACGTGTGTCGGTCGTAAATTCCGTCGAGAACGCTGAAGTCGACGCCGACCCAACCCGTGATTTACGCAGTTATGTTGCTCGTGGAGAAAAGCCAACCATGCCAGAAGTCATAGATCGTTTGCATCAAGCCGGTATTTACACAGGCTTGGGTGCATTTTCGCCGCCGGGAACACGCCCCCCATTAGTAGGCTTGGCCGTGCCCGAGGATTTTGTTTTACCTGAAGGCTATGTACGTCACCACCAAGCCACAGACGACGGTCAACGTATTGAAGCGATTTTGATGTACGCGCCGGATCGTGAATTTTTTGATGCCGCCAAGCGACCCATTGTGGTGCCAAAAGATCGTGTTGTTCCCCCAGAGCACGCGCCCCCCGGTTTGCCGATACGCCGCATTGTGATTCCCGCCCCGTTAGAGTCGGGCAAAGCTGGGTCTTGAGCGCATTGGTTTTCTCAAGCTCATCCATCGTCCCTGATATCTCGCTGATGCGTTCGGCTGAGCCTTCTACGCGCTTGCCAGCACCGCTTTGGCGTGACCTTTTGTGCGTCTTGCTCAGTGCGGCTATGGCTTTTTTGTATGCACGCGGCGGTGTCGCTTACTTATTGGGTTTCGTTTTGTTGGTGCCTTGGTTGCACGCACTGACTAGGCACGCCGGTTTTAAACGGCATTTGTGGCTCGCTTACGCTCTGTGTTTGGCCTACACAGCGGCCGTCTTCCCATGGTTTGCGCATGCCATTTCTAGCTACACAGAAAATGGCGTGTTTCTGGGATGGGTGGTCTTGTTTGTCACCGCCCCTTTGTTGCAGCCACAATTTTTTGCCTTTGTCATCGTTCGATTCATTACCCGAAAAATGGGGTGGGCAAAGCTCGCCATTTTTTCCGGTTCTGCGGCTTGGCTCGCCGCCGAATGGCTTATGCCGAAACTACTCGGGGACACCTTAGGCCATGGTCTGTATCCCAGCGTGACCTTACGGCAAGCGGCCGATTTAGGTGGTGCACCAGGGCTGACTTTGATGCTGTTGCTGGTGAATGAGGCAGTCACTTTGGTGCTCGCTGCTAGAAAACACGGCTTACGCAGCTTTCTAAAACCGCTTTGCTTTGCGCTTGTGTTACCGCTGCTTGTCGCAATCTATGGACTGTTTTCCTTGCAGGCCACACCAGAAGAAAGATTAAAACGAGAGTCGTCAAGAGCAGAAAAATCCAATGCTTTGCGCGTGGCATTAGTGCAGGCAAACATCACCGATTACGAACAACAGCGTGAAGAGAAAGGCACTCATGCGGTTGTGCGCGAAGTGTTGGATACGCACTTCGCCATGAGTTACGACGCCGTAGTGCGGCAACATGCCGATGTCGTGATGTGGACAGAAACCGCATACCCGACCACCTTCGGTCATCCAAAAAGTGAGGCAGGTGCGGAACTCGATAGTGAGATATTGAGCAATATGCGCGCAGCAGGCGTGCCGTTTATTTTTGGCACCTATGACCGTGACGATGGGGGTGAATATAATGCCGCCGCATTCGTCATGCCAGAAACGGGATTATTGGGTTTTTATCGGAAAACGCGCTTGTTTCTGTTCACAGAATATGTGCCAAGCTGGCTCGATTCGCCCACCCTGCGGCGATACTTGCCTTGGACAGGGTCGTGGCAAAAGGGTAGTGGTGCGCGCGTGCTGCCATTGCGTTTAGCCGATGGACGCGAGATTCCGGTGATGGCACTCATCTGCTTGGACGACGTGGATAGTAATCTCGCCATTGACGGTGCGCGCTTAGGGGCACAAGCTATCTTTACTATGTCGAACGATGCATGGTTTACGCATCATCCGCAGGGTGCTGCCTTACATCAGACAGTGGCGGCGTTTCGTAGTATAGAAACACGCCTCCCGCAATTTCGCGTCACCACCAACGGTTTTAGCGGTGTCATCGACCCCAACGGGAATGTGCTGGCGGGGGCGCGCATGGGAGAAAGAACGCTGGTGATTGCCACACTGCCCGTGGGCGCAGCGCCTGTTACGCTGATGCTGCTGTGGGGCGATTGGGTGGGTCGCGCGGCGGCGGGTTTCCTGCTGTGCTTGTTTTTACTGGCCGGTTTTAATGCGTGGCGTTTGCGCCATCCTGAGTCGGCAGAGCTTGTCGCACCCGCCGTCGCTTTTCCCATACGGGTGGCGGTACTGACTCCTGCGGCGCGGTTTGTCGCTGGCGCACTGCGGTTTTTTTCCCGTGGCAGTTTGTTGGTCATTGGGGCCGTGATTTTATTTGATGAAGCGCTGCGCACGAATACCTTTGCGCAGATACGCATCTTTAGCGGTTTTTTTCTACTACCTGAGCTTGCTTCGTGGTGCGTGCTGTTGGCGTTTGGCGCGCGCGCGACGATTGAAAAAGGGTCCTTAGCGTTCACGCGAGGGCAACAACGCTTTGCTCTACCCTTGTCTGATATCGCTGTGGTCGAGCTCTGGCGCTTGAGCTTGCCAAGTATGGGAAGCGCGCTACGTCTTGTGTCGGGCAAACCTTGGCACTATGGTTTGGTGGTTGAGAATCCAAACACTTTTGCGCATGCCATCGTTAAAGCCGGCGCCGAGATTGGGCAAAATATTGAGGTTGCACCAGCCGAAAACCTAGCATCACGCTATCAGCTAGCGCGCTGCGCAATACGGCGCGGGCGGCTCGATTCGCCTTGGTTTAAATTTTTGCTGTTGCCATTGGCCTTAGCGATACCTGCGTTTCAGTTGCATCAGCATATTGCCTATGGCAGCGCGTTTGGTGAGTACAGCACTTTTGGATTGAAAGCCTTTTTGCTTGCGTTTGGAATATGGTGGGCCGCGTGGACAATTGGTGTCACATGTACTGCTGCTGCACTGCGTGCGGCCATCGAAACTGGCACGCTTTTGTTGGTGCTTGCTCGGCGCGCAAATGTCATTGAAGTGCGGCGTTGGTTAGAGCGCTTTGGGCACCTTGCGCTTTATCTCGGTTTGCCCGTGTGGCTAGTGGTTCAGGTGGTTGGCATTTAGGGCAATCGCCGAATCGCATCAAGCTCAATCTCCTTGAAGGCACCGCGTTTGATACCCGCAATTGCTCGGTAAAGCAAGGTTTGTCATTGGCGTCGCCAATTGCCAAGGAAAATCAAATTCTTCGTGGGCTTGTCAATTATTAGTTCATCGTAATTCTTCTTATACTACCTATTTTTTGGAAAAAATTAGTTCTTATGCGCTTTATTTAAATGGATTTTGCATATTTACTGGTAATAGTATGTTATTTCAAGGGCTATGTGCAGTTTGGTGTTGATGAGAGATGAGAAAAACCAGAAACTTTGCCGCAGAGCTGCAGAGGCCGCAAAGAACGAAGATTTTCTCTGCGACCTCAGCGGCTCTGCGGTGAAACTTTCATTCAATGACTACCGACAATTCACAAGGAAACGATAAAGTCGTCAACAAGTCCAATCTGAACATAGCCCATGCGAGGTGTTTTATCAGGTGTTGATCGGTGAAGGTTTTGCTGCAAAGCGGTGCAAATTGTGGCGCAAAGGCCTTAGTGCGAGGTACTTAATTTTTGCCCTGTACTTCACGCAAAATCAATTCGATGTTTCGAGACCTCTGCACAACTTACTGCGCAGCCGAATTTTGTGTTTGCGATGCTCGCGGTGCAGTTGACCAAGTGCGCTTCTCAAAGCAAACTTCGATCGCTCGCTACTTTGTGCAGGGTCTCGTTACAGCACTCTCGAAGCCACAACAGGCATTCGCAAGCACAGACTAGCGGCAAGTTTGTTTCTCGGCGTATGATGCTGATCTGATAGCGCGCTTGAACTTTTGCTCGAAAAGCACGTCCCACAGATTGAGGGAAAGACAGGCAAACAAACTTGTGTAAGTTTTAACCCGAAATTTCTGACCAAGACGGGCTAATGCGCAGCATGACTCGTGCTTTGGACCCAAGCGCTCGGTTCGCGATTTTATTTAAAGGCAGCTAGATCAAAGCAAAGCAATCCAGAAACATTCAGAGCAATTCCTACCATCCTTCTTCAATTCATCAACCCCGAACCCATAAGGTGAGACACATGGCAACAGACAAATCAAAAATTATCTACACGCTGACAGACGAAGCGCCTTTGCTGGCAACGTATTCCTTGCTTCCTATCGTTAAGAAATTTGCCGCAACAGCGGGTGTTGAGATGGTCGAAAGCGATATCTCCGTTGCTGCGCGTGTGCTCGCCGCTTTCCCAGAAAACTTGACGGAAGCGCAGAAAGTGCCCGATAGCTTGGTTCAGCTTGCTGGTCTCACACAAAAGCCAGATACCAACATCATTAAATTGCCTAACATTAGCGCATCGGTCGGCCAGTTAATGGACTGCATACGCGAATTGCAAGCGCAAGGTTATAAGATTCCTGATTACCCCGAAGAAGCAAAAACCGACGAAGAAAAAGCCATCAAAGCGCGTTATGGCAAGTGCATAGGCAGCTCAGTTAATCCAGTGCTGCGCGAAGGCAATTCGGATCGCCGTGCGCCAAAGGCGGTGAAAGAGTTTGCCCGCAAAAACCCGCATTCCATGGGTGAATGGAGTCAAGCCTCACGCACGCACGTCTCCCACATGCATCACGGCGATTTTTATCATGGCGAGAAGTCCATCACCATTGATAAAGCGCGCGATGTAAAAATGGAACTCATCACCAAGTCCGGTAAGACCATCGTGCTCAAATCAAAAGTGTCGCTGATGGACAGCGAGATTGTGGACAGCATGTTCATGAGCAAAAAAGCGCTTTGCGAATTTTACGAAAGAGAAATTGAAGACGCGCGCAAGACGGGCGTGATGTTCTCTCTGCACGTTAAAGCCACCATGATGAAAGTGTCGCATCCAATTGTGTTTGGCCATTGCGTGCGGATTTTTTACAAAGATGCGTTTGAAAAGCACGCCAAATTGTTCGATGAAATTGGCGTTAACGTGAACAACGGCATGGCCAATTTGTACGCAAAAATTGCCACGCTGCCCGTCTCCGTGCGAGATGAAATCAACCGCGATTTGCATGCATGCCATGAACATCGTCCCGAATTAGCGATGGTTGATTCTGCCAAAGGCATTACCAACTTCCATTCGCCAAACGACATCATCGTCGACGCGTCAATGCCAGCGATGATACGCATAGGCGGCAAGATGTGGGGTTCAGATGGTCGGCCAAAAGATGTGAAGGCCGTGATGCCAGAAAGTACCTTTGCGCGCATCTACCAAGAGATGATCAACTTCTGCAAATGGCATGGTAATTTCGATCCTAAGACCATGGGCACCGTGCCTAACGTGGGCTTAATGGCGCAGCAAGCAGAAGAATACGGCTCGCACGATAAGACGTTTGAAATCGCTGAAGATGGCATTGCCAATATTACTGATCTCGCCACGGGTGAGGTGTTGTTGTCGCAAAATGTGGAAGAAGGCGATATCTGGCGCATGTGCAATGTGAAAGACGCACCGATCCGTGATTGGGTCAAACTTGCCGTCACACGTGCACGCAACTCGGGTATGCCTGCCGTATTTTGGTTAGACCCATATCGTCCACACGAAAATGAAGTCATCAAGAAAGTAAAAACCTACTTGAAAGATCACGATACCAGTGGTTTGGATATTCAAATCATGTCGCAAGTACGGGCAATGCGTTACACCTTGGAACGCGTGGTGCGCGGTCTGGATACGATTTCCGTCACAGGCAATATCTTGCGTGACTACTTGACGGATTTGTTCCCTATCTTGGAACTCGGCACCAGTGCCAAAATGCTTTCCATCGTGCCGCTGATGGCAGGTGGTGGCATGTACGAAACAGGCGCAGGCGGCTCGGCACCAAAGCATGTGAAACAACTAGTTGAAGAAAACCATTTGCGTTGGGATTCCTTAGGCGAGTTTTTGGCGCTTGCCGTGTCCTTAGAAGACATGGGCATCAAAACCAATAACGCCAAAGCCAAGTTGCTGGCAAAAACGCTGGACGAAGCCACTGGCAAACTGCTAGACAACAATAAGTCACCTTCATCACGCACAGGTGAACTCGACAACCGTGGCAGCCATTTTTACCTAGCACTGTATTGGGCACAAGCCTTAGCAGCCCAGAACGACGACGCAGAACTGAAAGCCCACTTCACGCCAGTGGCAAAAGCCTTGGCGGAGAATGAGCAGAAGATCGTCGGCGAACTGGCTGCTGTGCAAGGCAATGCTGTTGATATCGGCGGCTACTACCACGCTGATCCAGCGAAGGTCGCGGC
>JAIETO010000199.1 GCA_019745005.1 Burkholderiaceae bacterium | reverse complement strand
CGTTTGGTGGAAATGTATTCCTTCGTCGCCGTGGTGTATTTCATCCTCTGCTTTAGTTTGTCTACGCTCGTGAAGAAATTACAGCAGCGTGTTGCGATTATTCGTTAAGCTTGGTCGATCAATAATAAGTGTTTGGAGATAGTAATGATAAAAATGGAAAACGTCAGCAAGTGGTATGGTCAATTTCAAGTGCTGACTGATTGCACCACGCAAGTTGCTAAAGGTGATGTGGTGGTGGTCTGCGGCCCGTCTGGTTCGGGCAAATCCACCTTGATTAAGACGGTGAATGGCTTGGAGCCGTTTCAAAAAGGCATGATCACGGTGGACGGCGTCTCGGTGGGCGATAAGAACACCAACTTATCGAAACTGCGCGCGCGCATCGGCATGGTGTTTCAAAACTTCGAACTTTTTCCCCATCTCACGATTCGTGAAAACCTCACGATTGGGCAAATCAAAGTGCTAGGTCGAAGCGAAGATGAAGCGTCTGAGCGTGGCTTAAAGTACTTAGATCGCGTCGGTTTGATCGCACAAAAAGATAAGTTTCCCGGCCAATTATCTGGTGGTCAGCAGCAGCGCGTGGCAATTGCCCGTGCTTTATCGATGGACCCGATTGCCATGTTGTTCGATGAACCAACATCAGCCTTAGACCCTGAAATGATTAATGAAGTATTGGATGTCATGGTGGGATTAGCGCAAGAAGGCATGACGATGATGGTGGTCACACACGAAATGGGCTTCGCTAAAAAAGTCGCTAATCGCATCGTGTTTATGGACAAAGGCTTGATCGTGGAAGATTGCGCGAAAGACGAGTTTTTCACCTCGGCACGCTCCGACCGCGCGCGTGACTTCTTGGCAAAAATCATTCACTAAGCCGTACCAGTTTTAGTATCCTCAGCGAGCTTCGCCCCCAAGAGATTGGGGGCTTTTTTATGGGATTTTTCAATATACTGCCACTATTTTTTATTTTTTATGCTCAATTGCGCTTGTTATATAAGCAGATTAAATTATTACTGGTAGGGGTAATATAAACATTGGATGTCTGAGGTGGGTGTTGATGTTAGTGAGGATTTACAATGCAAAAAACAAACCTCTCAACACAGAGACACAGAGACACGGAGAAAAGCAAAAAACCGTTGTTCGTTGTCTTTGGTTTTCCTCTGTGTCTCTTTTGTATAGCGATGCTCTACCTCTGTGTTGAGTGGTTTTGAGGTTTTAATCTTCCTAGTTACAAATGTATTTCATCAACACCCAACTTGAACATAGTGAAATCCGCTCCAGATTGACAATCACAACCACCCCTGCTGGCGCGCCAAGCGATACGCTTCTATGCGATTTGCGGCGCCCAATTTGCTGATGATTTCCGATAAATAATTGCGCACTGTCCCTTGCGTTAAGGACAGTTGTTCTGCGATTTCGGCAGAGCTGCTGCCTTCACCTGCCAAGCGTAATACTTGGCGTTCGCGGTTGCTTAGTGGGTCTTGCTCCGTCCAAGTGGCGAGCGCCAGTTGTGGGTCAATCGCGCGTTGCCCGGCGTGCACTTGGCGCAACGCATCTGCCAGTTGCGCAGACGGTGCATCTTTCAGCAAATAGCCACGCACGCCCGCATCTAAGGCGCGCCGTAGGTAACCGGCGCGGGCAAACGTGGTGACGATGACGACGCGGGTTTTGCCGTGTTCGCTGTGGCTGGCATGGATGCGTTGTGCTAGTTCTAGCCCCGTCATTTTGGGCATCTCGATATCGGAAACAACGAGGTCAGGTTGGTGACGTTGCACCAAATTCCAAGCTTCTTCGCCGTCCGCCGCTTCTGCCACGACTTCAAAGTCGGGTTCTAATTTCAGCAGAGCGACGAGCGCACCGCGCACCATCGCTTGGTCTTCGGCAAGTACGATGCGAATCATAGGGCAAGCAAGCATGAGTTGGTCATCGCAAAATAGTAACATCCACGCACAGGCGTGAATAGATTGCATGAGCAGTTCAGTTAATTGCTTGCGCCGCTGCCGGGCTTGGCGTTTTTATTTTTCCGGTTTTGGGCAACTCAATGTCAGACGCACGCCTCCTTGTGGGCTTGTGTCGATGGCCAAATCGCCGCCCAGCAGCAGGAGGCGCTCGCGCATACCGTTCAAGCCATTGCCCGGCTTCAGCGTGCCTAAGGTATGGCCACTTCCATCGTCAGAGATGTGCAGTTGTAAGCTATTTTTCTGGCTAATGAGTTCGACCTCCACACGTTGTGCTTTCGCGTGGCGAATAATGTTGGTGACCGCTTCACGTACGGCGAGCGCAAAAACGGTTTCGACCTCAGCGCTTAGTGTGACGGGTGCAAGTTGGTAATGAAGCTGCACATCTGCCGACAGCAAAGTGAGCCGAGCGCTAGCCAATTCCGCTTCCAATCCTGCTAAACGTATGCCCGATACGGCAGTGCGGATTTGCGAAAGCGCATCGCGCGCGACTTTTTCAACTTCGCGAATTTGCGTGGCTGCCGCTTGCGCATCGCGCTCGATTAATCGACTTGCGAGTTCACTCTTCATCACAATTAAAGACAGTGTGTGGCCGAGCACATCATGCAGATCGCGCCCGATACGTTCGCGTTCCGCACTTTGCGCCAAGCGTTGCACTTCTTGCTGGCTTAGTCGCAGTATGTGATTGCTGCTTTCGATCTTGCGGTTATACAGCGTGTAGATGACTAACATGCTCGCCATGATGGGCGTCGCAACAAGATAGCTGATTGGAAATTCTAAGTAGTAGGCCTGCAGTTCTAATAATGCCAGCGACACGCCTAAAAATATCAGTGTGGTTTTCGGCTTAAATGCGTAAGCGGCGGTAATCACACCGAATATCAGATAAGTATTTGCCCCATAATTAAACGGTGTGACGGCGTAACACAACAACACCATGCTGCTTGCAATGTAAATGGCAGCGCGGCGTTCGCGCCGATAAGACAAGAAATGCAAGGGTAAAAAAATCACCAAGCTACCCAGTGTTATCCAAACCTGCTTTGCCCCGCCATAGGGGTTGATGAACAGCGGAAAGAACAAAAACATCAAGTAGACCAGATTGAAATAGGCCAGATATTTATCCTTACCTGCTGCGCGCCACCCATTGCTTGCAATGTCGCGCACGCCCTGCGTGGGGCGCTCATGTTCGACTAGGGTTGGGGCAGCTTGGCTGCTAGTTATTTTTCGGTTCGACAAAGACATTGTGCTTGCGGTTTGATTATTGAATTTCGACATTGTCTATCATAAAACTGAATTGACCCTGCGGCGCGCTGGCACTGAATGAAAAGCCAACCACGTGGGCTACATCTAAGCCTTCAAATTTTTGCAGGGGCAAGCGTATTTGCTGCCATTCAGCGCCAACCTTGAATGTTTGACTGGGCGGTGCGCCTGCTGTTGCGGTGCTCGAAAATGCCATGACGCTAAATTGGCGCTTATCTTTGCCATCGCCTTTCACCCAAAAGATGATTTCCTTTTGCTGGCTGTAATCAACTGCCTGCATGGGTTTTTCGCCGGGTGTAAAAAATACCCCCGCCCAAGGAAAAGCGAATCCCGTTTTAATTTCACCAGTGATTTCTAAAGCACCGTGACTTTGCTGTGCACCCTCGGCGACGCGGCGCATCGCCGCCACCGATGCGCCACCCATTTGTTGATCGGTGGTGATGCTCCAACCTTTGCCGTAAGCGCTATTGATTTGTTCTTGCTCGAAATCGCTGACCAAACTACCGCTTGGGCGCGGTGACGCAGGCATCGTCACGGCTGATACTTTTGCGCGCGTGAATCGAAAGCCGTTTTTCCATATCGTGTTAATTTTGCGACTTGCGAGAATGTCTTTTGTCGGGTCGTCGTTCAGCAAAATCATGTCGGCACGCAAGCCCACGGCAATCCGTCCTCGATCAGTCAAGCCAAATGTTTTCGCTGGAAGTGCCGTCGCCGCAACCAAGGCTTGGCTTGGCGTTAATCCCGCACGCACCAACAGCGCCAATTCGCCATGCATGCTAGCACCGTGGCTGGTGCTGGGGTTGCCCGCATCGGTTCCTGCCAAAAGTGGCACGCCTGCATCATGTAAAAGTTTGACGCTGAGCAAGGCTCTTTCTAGCACTTTGGGGTTTTGCCATTGGGCGGGAAAACTGGTTTTCAGTGCATTGCTTTGTTGTGGCGATAGGTAGTCTTTCAACTGCGGGTCGCTCGCGAGATTTTTACCTTCATCAGCACCAGCCAAGCTGGCCGTGACGGAAAGCGTTGGCACCATAAACAGACCCTGCTTTTTAGCATGCGTAATAAAGTCCGCGTCGGCCACTTGATCGATAAACATATGCACCAAACCGTCAGCCCCTTGTTCCACCATCAGCTTGCTTTGCTGCAAAGAGGCGATATGAATTAAAGCTTTCTTATGTTGATCATGGGCCGATGCTATTAAGGCCCGCGTGACTTCTGGCGCCAAGGTTTTTATTTTTGTGGATGGGCCATAAGCGCTCCCGTCATCGAAGACAATTTTGATGTAATCCGAACCTTCTTGAACACGTTCTTGCACAAAGCCCGCCGCTTCGGCAGCGCTGCTTAAGGTCGGAATTTTCATGCCGTATTCCGTGCCGTGCCCGCCCGGTACTGTGGCTAAGGTACCGGCAGACCAGAGATCGGCTTGCTCGGTGCGCGCCTCGCTCTCGCGTTGCTTTTTTGCGTCGGCCAATAAATGCCAATCCGTGAACATATCTAATTCGGTGGTCACGCCAAAGCGTAAGGCATCTTTTTGGGCCTCGCGAAAAGTATGGGTATGGGCATCGATTAAGCCAGGTATTAAGGTCTTACCTGTGCCGTCGTAGCGTGGCGTTTGCTTGTCCAGGGTAAGACTTTGCCCGATGGCGGCGATCTTGCCGTTTTCGACCAGCACTGAGGTTTTTTCGATGATTTTTTCACCATCGAAAACGCGCACGTTGGTAATGGCGAAGGAATTGCCGTCTTGTTTTGTTTGGGTTTCAGCAGCTTGCGTTGTCGCTTGATCATTCTGCGTTTTCGTGGCGGGATTGAATAACACGGCAGAAGCTGCAGCGCTAATCAGTACCGCGCAGGCCAATGCGATTTGCCACGTATTAGACGATTTTTTCATGGTGCTCTCCGCTTATTTTATTTTCATGCGTGACCAAAATGTCACAGCCAAACACAACATTGCTAAGGTAAATACCAGCAGATAACTAATGTGCTGCCAAATTGGTACGCCAAGGTCGCTGCCTATCACTTTGAGGGCAATTTGCGCGGCGTGGTATGAGGGCCAGATGGGCGCAAGCGTGCCGATAAATTTTGGCAGTAGATGAATCGGTAGCCACAAACCAGATAAAAATGCCATCGGCAAATAGGTAAAATTGACGATGGCAGGTGCTGCTTGTCCGTTGACAAGTATGCCGATGACTAAACCTAGCGCACAAAATGGGAGTGAACTTAATAGGCAGACCAGCAACAATTGCGCCCACTGCAAAGTAGTAAGTAGCACGCCCCCCAAAGTACTCGACAGGATCGCGAGTTCCATGAAAATGATGCCGGAGAAAATCAAGCTCATCACCATTTTTGACACGAAATACGCGCCGACAGAGGACGGCACGGCACGCCGCCACTTCAACCAACCTTGGTCTTTCTCCAATGCCACACTGACACCGAAGCCAAATAAGCCTGGTCCCATCACGCCGAAAATGCAATAAGTCGCCAGCAAATAAGCGCTGACTTCGCTCCTCCCTTTGCCCATCAACACGCCAAAGAGCAAATAAAACATCGCGGGAAAAATTAAAGCGGGCAGGGCGAACATGGGCATACGAAGCATGCGCAGAAATTCGTATTTTGCTTCCGTCACGTAGACCTTAACAATGCTGTAGTGAGAGTGGGTAGCGGATGCATTCATTGCATGTTCTCCTTCGTGAGTTCGATAAACGCTTCAGCGAGGCCAGCGCGTTTGATTTCCAGTTGTTGCAAGCTCGCGTCCTCATTGAGCAAGCGCCGTGCAATGGCTTCTGCCTCCAAGGTTTCGATACAGATTGCTTGACCATCTTGCGTAACGTTGTCGACATGCGGCCAGAGACGAATAGTGGCAATATCAATTTGCGTAACGCAACGCAGCTTGCGCAATACCACGCCAGAGACACGCGCACGTATTTCTTCCACGCTGCCTTCCGCAATCACCGCACCCTGTGCAATCACCACCACGCGATCAGCTAAGGCTTCTGCTTCCTCCAAGTAATGGGTCGTGAGCACGATCGAACAACCTTCGGCAACCAAGCTACGCAAACTGCGCCACATGATTTCACGTGCTTCGATATCTAAGCCCACGGTTGGCTCATCAAGAAAGAGAAGCTCGACCTTGGCGCAAATCGCCATGGCAAATTGCACGCGCCTTTGCTGCCCGCCCGATAATTTGCCGTAAGAGCGCTGCAAAATGTCTGTGATGCCAGCCAGTTCAGCTAAGTCTTTAAGGGCGCGCGGGTGAGGATAGTAGCTCTGCGTGAGCGCTATCAGCTCTGCCACACGCAGGGTTTCCGGTAAGGCAGCGCTTTGCAACATCACCCCCAAGCGTTGGCGTGCAGGCAATGCCTCTGCACTTTGGCCAAACAAACTGACCTCGCCGGTATCTGCTTGAATCAGATTCAGGAGCAAAGAAATGGTGGTCGTCTTGCCAGCGCCGTTTGGCCCCAACAAGGCCACAATCTCGCCGCGCTGCACGGTGAGATTGAGTCCGTTAAGTGCGACATGTTTGCCGTAGGACTTGCTCACATTTTTTATGCTAGCCAAGAGTGGCCCGCCGTTTGGCGCCGCGCTAGAGACCAAATCGGCTGACTTCGCAATTGCTGGGGTTGGGTTTTTTATGGATTCGCTCATCGATTTCTCCTTGATGAGCGTAGTTTGCGCTAGGTCACTTTTCTGCGTAAGTGCCCTTCGTCAGCAGTTTTATATGACATTTGTCAGGTGTAGGCGTTTGGCGATGAATTTGCGGCAAATCAACGGCGACTTTTTAAGGGTACAAGCTCATGGAGACGGCGCGATCTTCCTCACGAAAGAATCTGTTTTATCTCTTTTTGCACCGCCTCGATAATAATTTTTCTGAGCCATTGATTAATCGGATCAGCATCATTGCGCTTGTGCCAAGCCAAACGAGGCAAGCCAGGCGGCACCTCGAAGGGAAGCGCGCAGAAGGCCAGACCATGATTTTTCGCCAGCACGCGTCCGATCAGCTCAGGTAAGCTGGCGACTAGGTTGCTGCCTTTGACTAAATGCGGGAGGGTGGCAAACCGGGTCGTACCAATTTGCACTTCGCGCTGCACTTTTTGCGCCGCTAGGATGCGGTCAATCTTTCCTTCCAATGCGCCATCAAAGGTAACGATGACTTGTTGGCTTTGCAGGTAACGCTTAAGTGTCAAGCGCTTGCTTTCTTGATGATGGTGTCGATCATATAGACAGCCGTATCCCTGCTCGTGCAGCACTTCTGAGGCATGCCAATTCGAAAGTTCACCAAAGACTGACATACCAACGTCGACGTCACCACTATCCAAGGCGGTACAGATATTCAGATGGCTTACTGGTCGGGCGATCACGCGGATGTGTGGGGCCCGTTTTTGCAGCGCCCTGATTATTGCGGGAAGAAACACAATTTCATTGTCATCCGACATGCCAATGCGCAAGGTCACTGAAGCCTTGGCGGGGTCAAAACTTGGTGGCGCAAAGGTAAAAGCATGGATGTGCATGAGGCTTTGATTAATGGCGGGCAGAATCTGCAAAGCTCGTTCGGTAGGCACCATGCCGCGCCCTGCTTTGACAAAAAGTGGATCACCAAACAGCGTGCGTAATCGCTTGAGCGACGCACTGACGGCAGATTGACCGACGAACAAGCGTTTCGCCGCACCAGTCACACTTTGTTCATGCATCAATACTGAAAATACGACTAACAAATTCAAATCCATCGCCGCTAAACGGCGCGTCATCGTCTCCTCCAAATTCTGCGCTTCATTTAGGAGGTGGTTTAGTTTGCTTAGCTTGGCATCAATTTCATTCATTGTTTTAAGTGATGGTTTGTATAAAAAAGAATCATTTGATTGATGAATTTTAGCTGTTTATGATGAAGTGGATAAACACTGGGTGCGTTTCAATGAACCAAGGCTTGGAAGTTAACGGAGACACAACTAGGGTGCTCTTAGTGCGTTAGTTAGGTCAGTCTATTTTTAATGAAACTCTGATTAAGTTACTGCGCGGCCAAATTTTGTACCTGCGACACCGGCTACCGTGCTCGCTGTACAGTCGTACAGGTGCGCTTCTCGATTCAAACTTTGACCGCTCGCTACACTTAATCAGAGCTTCCTTAAATTAATCGTGCCGTTGTTATCTTTAGCTTGCCGTACAGCAGCGCTTTCTGCAACCCGCCGCTTGGGCAGTTTGCTATTGATGCTGGGTTCGTATCCACACGCGAGGTCACGGGTTTCGATAAAGCAAAAGTTCGCAGTCAATGTGAACACTGCATTTTCTAAGGAGTAGTCATGATGACAATGGTAAAAAAGATCGCGCTTGTCACGGGCGCCAATAAGGGCATAGGCTTTGAGATTTGTCGTCAGTTGGCTCAACAAGGCATGACGGTTTGGCTGGCTGCACGGAATTTGGCGGCAGGCGAACAGGCCGCACAAGCCTTGCGTGAAGAAGGGTTAGACGTTTTTGCCCTATGCATTGATATGGACGAGGCCAGCAGTTTTGATGCGGCGTTTGACTTGATTGCGCAACAGTATGGGTTTCTCGACGTATTGGTAAATAATGCAGGGTTTGCGAATGATTGGTCATTCACCGCAGCAGATGTGCCGATGCAAATGCTGCGCGAGACTTTCGAAACCAATTTTTTTGCGCAAGTCGCGCTAACGCAAAAATTGTTACCGTTGCTCAAGAAAAGTTCGGCTGGTCGTATCGTGAATCAATCAAGTGCACTGGGTTCGCTTACGTTGCATTCAACGCCAGAAGCAAATATGGGTGACATGAAACCATTTGCTTATGACAGCAGTAAAACCGCACTCAATGCGTTCACTGTGCATTTGGCACACGCGCTTAGAGAAACGAAGATTAAGGTTAATTCGGCACACCCCGGTGCAGTGCTCACCGATGCCAATGCCTACGGCACGCTTAGCGTGGCAGAAGGGGCACGTACCGCCGTGCTCTTGGCAACTTTGCCTGACGACGGACCAAGCGGACAGTTTTTTCATCTGGAGCATGCATTGCCTTGGTAATAGTCTTTCCCAGATTGACGTAACTGATTTCTTCCTTTCAACGCATTTTTAAATAGGACTCATCATGAAACTGTTTTCATTACTCCTTACCTTAGTGTTGTCGCTGTGCGCATTGAAACCAACACAGGCCGCTGATCATTCCAAGGCGAATTTAGCGACGGTTTTGCGTTTTGCCAATGAAGGATTGGGCAAAGCCAATATGCAGGTCTTTGATGAATTACTTGACCCAAACATCGTGGTTACAACGGGGCTCAGTCCACAAGGGCCGATACGTGGACGAGAAGCCTATAAAAAAGTATTTGAGGGCTTTGCCGACGCCTGGCCTGTGACGCAATTTACCGTCGACGAAAGTTTTGCCGCTGGCGACAAAGTTGTTGTACGTTTTACCGCCACGACTGTCTTTAAAAAAGATTATTACGGCGTGAAAGCGAATAATTTGGTGGTGCCCTTAAAGGAGGTACACGTGTACACCCTCCGTAAGGGAAAAATAGTGGAGAACGTTGTGGGAGCAATTAATTTTCCGTTTGAATACATCATGTATCCCGCTTTAAAAGATGCGGTGCTCGGTGGTTTAGAGGCAGCAAAGTGAAACCAGTTTATTAAAGATTGTGGTGACGTTTCGTGCAAATCTGCACGTATATTTTCTTGAGAGGATTTGATTATGTTTCGCTTGCTTTCCTTCTTCGCATTAGCAGCCGTGGCGTTGCAAACGGCAGCGCAGTCTTTGCCGCCAATCTACGACAAAACACCAAAGGCGATTCGCCATGCAACCGTGTTGGCGGAGTTTCCTCCACAAACTTTTCTTGAAAACATCGCTCTCGATAAAAGCGGCAACATGGTGATTAATAGCTACCTCGATGGCAAGGTCTATAAAATTGATCAAGCAGGAAATAAAGTTGAATGGTCAACGGTAGACGGAAAGATCGCTGGCTTGCTTGTGAATCAAGATGGATCAGCCTTTGTCTCTGGCTGGATTAAGGGCAGCGAACCAACAGTATTTGCAATAGACGCGAGCGGAAAAAGCGAGGTGTTTGCCAAACTTGAGCAAGGTATGTTTCCCAACGGTATGCTGCGCTTAAACGCCAAAGATATTCTGGTGGTGGATTCGTACAAAGGCGTGATTTGGCGCATTGATACTAAGACCAAGCAAGTAAGTACGTGGTTGAAAGACGCGTTGTTGGAGCGGGGCGATAGCAATAACCCGACACCCGCAGTGAACGGCATCAAGTCCTACCATGGCGACGTATATCTCTCCAATACAGCCAAGCAAACGCTCTTAAAAGTGACCGTGCAAAAAGGCGAGGCAAAATCGATTAAGGTCGTGATGGATCAAATAGGTTTGGATGATTTTGACTTTGACCATCAAGGCACTTTGTATGGTGCTACGCACGTTTATAACAGCGTGGTTAGCGTGGCACAAAACGGTAAGGTGACGGTGATTGCGGGACTCGAAGAAGGCATGGCTGGCAGCACCGCGGTGGCGACTCGTATTAAAGGTAAGCGAACGACTTTATTCGTTACTACCAATGGCGGCATGTCGCTGCCACCTGCGGGCGGCGTGCAAACGGCTAATGTGGTCAAGCTTGATGTCAGCGAATAAAAAGTGGGATTTACTCAAGTAGTGGGGCTTGAAGTGCGGTTCGCGCGGAGCCGCACTCCTTCGGCTTCGAATTGTAGTGTCGACAAGATCGGTACGAGTCAATACTGAAAAAACGAAATTCGACTATTCTTCTCGACTCCACCTCAACCACTTGTGAGAGAAAACATGAACGTTTCCCAAGCCATCGAACATCGTCGCTCAGTCAAACACTACGACCCGACCCACAATATGCCCGACGCAGACCTAGCGCGCTTGATTGAATTGGCACAGCTCGCGCCATCTTCCTTCAATATTCAAAACTACCGTTTCGTGAATGTGAAAGATAAGGAGTTGCGTAAGCAGATTCGCGCCGCCGCTTGGGATCAAGCCCAAGTCACCGATGCTTCTGTGCTGCTCGCGGTATGCGCGGATATCAACGCTCACAAAGATAATCCTGCGCGTTACTGGCAGCATGCCCCAAAAGAAGTGCAAGATTTTATGGTTTCTAGCGTGACCCCGTTTTACGAAGGTAAGCCGCAACTCACACGTGACGAAGCGATACGTTCCAGCGCGTTTGCTGGCATGACAATCATGCTGGCCGCCGCCGAGATGGGTTATGAAACTGGTGCAATGATCGGTTTTGATCCGGTCGCCGTGACGAAAATTCTGCAGATTCCTGACCACATCGTGCTCAGTTATCTTTTGGTGATAGGCAAGTCTACGAAGGTAGCTTGGCCGCGCGGGGAACGCTTGCCCAGATCGGAAGTCTTGATCCAAGACCACTTCTGAGCCAAATGTACATTGGCTTTGTTCAGCTTGAATATCGATGAAAGTAAAGGCTTAAATTGTTAAGAAAAAAACCTCTCAACACAGAGACACAGAGACACAGAGAAAAAAAGGCGTGGAACAACGCGGGTTTGCTTTTCTTCGTCACTCCTTCGTAAAGCCTTACATTAGCTTTGTATTGAGAGGTTTTGATCTTTTTTATAGTAATAAATCACATCGACACTAAGCCTGAACATCACCTGCGAATTCACATACTGCCATTTTTTTAAAAATTTTATGGCCGTATGCGCTTTATTATTAAGCGTAACAAAAATTTACTGGTGGGAGTAGGAATAATTTGGGGCGGAAATAGGGTAAGAGTAGAATACTGACAATCACGAACCGCGTAATGTCTAAGCTTGGTTTCGCCTGACCCTTTCTCTTTATCACCGACCACAGCATGCCTACTACCACCGAACTCACCACACTCACGCTCACTCGCCCGGACGATTGGCATTTGCATTTGCGTGATGGCGCTGCCCTTGCCAGTGTCTTGCCGCATACGGCAGCCCAATTTGCGCGGGCGATTGTGATGCCCAATCTGAAGCCGCCCGTCACCACCACTGCGCAAGCGGCAGCGTATCGTTCACGCATTTTGGCGGCGCTGCCAGCGGGGATGACGTTTGAGCCGCTGATGACCTTGTATTTGACAGACAACACGCCACCCGACGAAATTCGACGCGCAAAGGACAGTGGTTTTGTGCACGCCGTGAAGCTCTATCCAGCAGGGGCGACTACCAATTCTGATGCTGGCGTGACGGATCTAAAACATTGCCGCGCGACCTTGGAAGTCATGCAGGAAGTGGGCATGCCGTTTCTAGTACATGGCGAAGTGACAGATGCCGAGATTGATTTGTTTGATCGGGAAGCCGTGTTTATCGAACGCGTCTTGCAACCCTTACGTAAAGACATGCCAGAACTCAAAGTCGTGTTCGAGCACATCACGACCAGCGATGCGGCCGCGTATGTGTCGGAAGCGACAGGGCCGATAGCGGCCACCATTACCGCACACCATTTACTGTACAACCGCAATGAGATTTTTAAAGGCGGCATACGGCCACATTACTATTGCCTACCCGTGCTGAAACGCGAGACACATCGCCAAGCGTTAGTGAAGGCGGCGACCTCCGGTAACCCTCGTTTCTTCCTTGGCACCGATTCTGCCCCGCACGCAAAGGGAGCTAAGGAGCAAGCCTGCGGCTGCGCCGGTTGTTACACGGCGCTTCACGCGATGGAGCTTTATGCACAAGCGTTCGATCAAGCCAATGCGCTTGATCGTTTGGAAGGGTTTGCGAGTTTCTTTGGTGCCGATTTTTACGGCCTACCGCGCAATCAAGGCAAAATCGTTTTAAGCCGTGAGACATGGACTTTGCCCACGGAACTTGCATTTGACGGGTCTACCATCGTGCCCCTGAATGCGGGTGAAAATTTAGCTTGGAAAATGCAAGCGGCGTAATACGCGTGTCCGAGAATTTTCTGCACATTATTGATTGGTCGCGCCCGTGGTTGCGATCAATCTTGCCTGTCGCACAAAAGGCGCTTGCGCAGCCCGATTGGCGCGCCCAGATCAACCAATTGGCGCAAGATGCGTCGTTGATCAATCAACGCAACTTGCCTTTGCAATTTGTTCCACAAGCCTTATTGCCAGCACAAACCGCTTACGAAAGCCACATCGCAGCGACTGGACAAGTCCCCACGCGAGAAAACCTGCACGATTTTTTTAATGCGCTAGTTTGGCTGAGTTTTCCCCTCATTAAACGCCAGCTCAATGCGCTGCAGGCGGCGCAAATTGCGGATAACGGCATCCAACAAACCCGCGGAAAAGCACGCGACGCTGCGACGATTTTCGACGAAAACGCTGCGTTTTTAGTAGTGCAAAATACTGAGCAAGGACGATTGTTGGTTGAGCAATTACAACATCACGAATGGCAAGCCGCTTTCCTGCAGCAACGTGCCCTATTTGGCACACAAGCCGAAGTCTGGTGCTTCGGACACGCGCTAATGGAAAAATTGGTGCAGCCCTACAAATCAATTACGGCGCACGCCATGGTCGTATTTACCGAGGCTGATTTTTTTGCGCTCAACGACGACAGCAAACGACAATGTTTAGATCAACACATTGCACAAAGGCTCAGTAAGCGTAGTTTGAGCACCAGCGATTTCACCCCTTTACCTGTCGCGGGTGTGCCGGGTTGGTGGCCGGAGCAAGATGCGCCGTTTTATGCTGATGCAAGTGTTTTCAGAACGCGCAGGAAACTCAATTTTGACTCAAAGTGATCGTATTCATTGATAGCAAGGAGCACAAATGTTTAGTACACAAAATCTGTCGAAAAAATTCACCCAACATTGGTTTTATTTGCCTGCTATCGCCATCCTATTTGGCGACAGCGTTATCGCACGCAGCGATAGCTGGAGTCACCCGCATTTGTTAGAAGCGGCCTTACTCGGTGACTTGGCTATCCTGGTCCCGATTCTTTATTTTCTGTGCTACCGCAAGCAAGGGAAGCGGGCCATTATTCGTGCTTTAGCGCTGAGTTGCTCCGCCATTTGGCTCTGCACTTATATCATCCCAGCCGAGCATCATAATGTGCTTGATTCCATCAGTTGGCTTCGATACGTTGGTATGGCGGCCTTGGTGCTAATCGAAGTAAGAGTCGCCGTATTGTTATTCCGCGCAATATTTCGACAAAACCCTCCCGACGATAATTTTGCCGCGCAGTTGCATGGTAAAGCGGATGTTCCTGCATGGCTTGCGCGTTTCATGGCATTGGAAGTTAAGTTTTGGCGAGCGGTGGTGGCAGCAGTTAAGCGCTTGTTTCTTCGCAGATAGTGACGTGAGCTGGCAAAGAGTAAAACACAAGTAAAACATCAACGTGACCATCTCTTTTTTTGTCTACTCACGTACTCGTTGTCACTTTTTAGACTGACCATGAAATATTTTTTTACGTTCGCTTTTTTAACTTCAATAGTCACATGTGCACAGGCTCAAGTGCCACCGAGTCGTTGCTTCGGAAGTACGCAGAATGGTAGTTTGGAGAACGGCTGGCAGTTGCCCAGCGATGGAAAAAATTTTGAAGTTTATAGCTCACTGGGCGCACTTTTAGGTCGAAATTATGTGCATGACAAAGTGTATAAAGTTGTCGTGCGTGCGTACCAACTTCTAGAAAAAACCGCGCCTGGTAAGGTTTTTGTCTACGGTGAAACAGGGCTAAAGAGCGGTGGAAAATTCTCGCCGCACAAGACGCATAGAAATGGTTTGTCTGTCGATTTTTTTGTTCCCGTGCTTGATGGGCGTGGTAAGCCAACCAAACTGCCAATCAGCGCTTTAAATAAATTTGGTTATGAGATTGAATTTGATGCTCACGCGAAATATGAGGGTCTGATGATAGATTTTGAGGCTATGGCGCTTCATTTGGCCGCACTAAAGGCGGCCGCGATTGAGCAAGGTATTGATATCGAAGTCGTCATTTTTGACAACGAGTTTCAAAAGCTGCTTTTTTCTTCACCGAGCGGAAAGGCGCTTCCAAAAATGATGCGCTTCTCGATTCAAAAGCCTTGGGTGAGGCATGACGAGCATTATCACGTTGATTTTAAATTGCAATGCAAATAATCTCAGCAAGCTGACTGGCAAACTAGACTGAAAACTGGTGCGCAAATCGGTTCGATGCTTATTGCCAACGCTGCTTAGCAAATGATCTTTCTCTCAGCGGATTGCGCTTGCAGCGTTTACTTTTCGCGCAGCCAAATCTGGCTACGACCAAGGAACGGCACGCCAATGAAACCGCGCACTTTGAGTTTCTTGTTTTGGTCTAACACGGTTAATTTGCAGCTGTAGACCACGCCATTGTCGGGATCAAGAATTTTCCCGCCCGTATATTCATCGCCATCTTTTTTTAGGCCATACAGAATGGTCATGCCTATGACGGGTTTGTCTTTGTTCGCGCCCTCGCATTTCACGCACTTGGGGTTTTGCTCTTCGTTCGGTTCGGGGAATACTTTTTCGATCTTGCCTATGAATTCGCCGTTCACTTCTGTGATGACAATAATGCCGCGTGGTTTGCCCGTTTTATCATCGATATTCTTCCAAGTACCGACGGGGCTATCCTCTGCGTGGCTTAGCGGCGCAATGATCAAGCTACTCAAGAAAGCCAGTGCGATGCTGATGGTTTTTATGTTTGTCATTTTGTCTCCTCCAGTGTTTTTTGGGTTATGTGTTTTTGCTTGTTTCGTCGGCGAACGGGGCGGTTTTATGCGCTAGGCAATTTCGCAAATTGCTCGCGCAGTTTGGCGAGGCTTGCACTGAAATTATCCATACGCTCTTTTTCTTGCGCGACCACTTGCGCGGGGGCACGCGCGACGAAGCTTTCGTTGCCTAGCTTGGCTTGCGCTTTGTTGATTTCTGTCTCTAGTCGCGTGATTTCTTTGTTCAAGCGTTCACGTTCAGCCTTCACGTCTATGGTCACTTGCAGCATGAGCTTGGTTTCGCCCACAATCGCAACCGGTGCGGGTGAATCAGGCAAGGCATCAACGACTTGCACTTCAGAGAGTTTTGCCAAGGCAGCGAGGTAGGGCGCATATGTTTCCATGCGGGCTTTGTCTTGCGCATTAGCGGCGTGCAGCAGCAGCGGGACGCGCACGGCGGGCGAGAGCTGCATTTCACCGCGAAGATTGCGGCAGGCGTCCGTGGTCGCTTTCAAGCCCTGCATCCATTCTTCAGCAGCGGTATCAATATTCGCTGGATTGGCGATGGGGTAGGCTTGAATCATGATGGAGTCGCCCGCCGGATTCAAGGTCTTGCCCGCAAGCGGTGCCACCGTTTGCCACAGCGCTTCCGTGACAAACGGAATTACCGGATGCGCCATACGCAAGGTGACTTCTAACACGCGCAATAAAGTGCGACGGGTCGCACGTTGCTGTGTCTCGTTACCATGCTGCATTTGCACTTTGGCGACTTCCAGATACCAATCGCAATACTCGTCCCAAACAAATTTATAAATGCTGGAAGCGATATTGTCGAAGCGGTAATCAGCGAAACCCTTTTCTAACTCAGCCTCGGTGCGCTGCAAGGTGGAGATGATCCATTTGTCAGCGCTAGAGTAGGCCAAATCGGCATCGCCCGCGTTCGCTGCAAAGCCACAATCTTTGCCTTCTGTGTTCATCAACACAAAGCGGGTGGCGTTCCATAGCTTATTACCAAAATTACGATAGCCTTCGCAGCGCTTTGGATCAAAATTGATATTTCGGCCAAGTGATGCGTAACTCGCCATGGTGAAGCGCAGCGCATCAGTGCCGTAGGCAGAAATGCCGTCGGCGAAGTCTTTCCGTGTCTCTTTTTCGATGTTGGTTGCTTGCTTAGGATTCATTAAGCCCTGAGTGCGCTTGGCGGCTAAATCATCCACGCTAATGCCATCAATCAAGTCGATGGGGTCTAAGGTATTGCCTTTGGACTTCGACATTTTTTGACCACTAGAATCACGCACCAAGCCGTGTACATACACGGTATGGAACGGAACTTTTCCTGTGAAGTGCGCCGTCATCATCACCATACGGGCGACCCAGAAAAAGATGATGTCAAAACCTGTTACCAATACAGAAGAGGGCATGAAGTGCTGCATATCACGCGTTTCTGCCGGCCAGCCCATGGTGGAAAACGGCACCAAGGCCGAGGAGAACCACGTGTCTAAAACATCTTCATCGCGCTTGAGTGGGCCTGTGTAGCCAGCAGCTTTTGCTTTCGCTGCTGCTTCGCCCGCATCACGGCCCACGAAGACTTCACCATTCTCGCCAAACCACGCAGGGATCTGATGCCCCCACCACAACTGACGGGAGATGCACCAATCTTGAATATTATTTAGCCATTGGTTGTAGGTAGTATTCCAATTTTCTGGCACGAATTTAATTTCACCGTTCGCGACTTTTTCCAACGCTACTTCGGCAATCGATTTACCGGGGAAGTGCGTGCCCTCTGGCGCGGGTTTGCTCATTGCCATGAACCATTGATCGGTCAGCATAGGCTCGATCACCACATTGGTGCGGTCGCCGCGTGGCACCATGAGCTTGTGCGGCTTGACGGATTCCAATAAGCCCAGCGCGTCGAGATCAGCCACGATTTGTTTGCGCGCAACGAAACGATCCATGCCTTGATACGCGGCAGGCGCGTTCTCGTTGATCTTTGCGTCTAGCGTCAACACGCTGATCATTTCAAGCTGATGGCGCTGCCCCATGGCGTAATCGTTGAAATCGTGGGCGGGCGTGATCTTCACACAACCTGTGCCGAATTCTTTGTCGACATAACTATCGGCAATGATAGGGATTTCACGGTTCACCAGCGGCAGCTTCAACATCTTGCCGACTAAGTGTTGATAACGTTCATCGGTCGGGTCGACCGCTACCGCTACGTCGCCCAGCATAGTTTCAGGCCGCGTGGTGGCAACGGTGATATGGCCACTACCATCGGCAAACGGGTAACGTAGTTGCCACATGAAACCGTCTTCTTCTTCGGACGCGACTTCCAAATCGGAAACCGCTGTGCCTAAGACGGGGTCCCAATTTACCAAGCGCTTGCCACGATAAATCAAACCTTGTTCGACCAATCGCACAAACACTTCGGTGACTGCTTTGGAACGCTCTGCATCCATGGTGAAGTATTCACGCTGCCAATCGGCAGAGGCACCCATGCGGCGCATTTGGCCTGTAATGGTGGAGCCGGAATGTTCTTTCCATTCCCAGACTTTTTCTAAAAACTTGGCGCGCCCCAAATCGTGGCGCGAAATTTTTTGTGCATCAAGCTGACGTTCCACCACGATTTGCGTCGCGATACCTGCATGATCCGTACCAGGAATCCACGCCGTATTGAAGCCGCGCATACGGTAATAGCGGGTTAAGCCATCCATAATGGTTTGGTTAAACGCATGCCCCATATGCAGCGTGCCTGTCACGTTGGGTGGTGGTAGTTGGATGGAAAACGAGGGCTTGTTGTCGTCCATGCTGGCGGCAAAGTAGCCGCGTTGTTCCCATTCCGTGCGCCAAAAGGCTTCAATCGCTGCAGGGTCAAATGATTTTGCTAATTCCATAATTTTTTGTTGTTTAGATGCACAGCCTTTGATTATAAAGTAGCAAGCGCTTTTACCGCGCACAAAAAGCGACTTAGGCTGAAAAATGCAGAACCTGAGCTGGGTCTAAACAGGAATATCCGTTCACAGAGGTTTCTCACATAAGCGTTCTCAACAGAAGTTGTGCCTTCTTCCTGGAAAACACTGGTGGTTCTAAGGTCGAAATATGAAACTATTTTCCACAATTGTGTTTGAAATTAGCAGCAAAAAATGCCGATTTAGAAAACATAAAATGTTAGGATTCGGTTACCACAAAATAAAAAAGAGAATGCGTATGATCACTTTAGCCGGTCGACAGATAGTGAGGCTCGTATTTCTATGGCTTCTAAGCTTGTGCCTAACGGGGCTGCACGGCGCGGCTTATGCAGACGAACAGGCCGACTTTGCGAGATTAAGTGAAATACAGATTCTTGCAGACAAAGATAATGCGCAAGGACTCAAGCAAATTGA
>JAIETO010000241.1 GCA_019745005.1 Burkholderiaceae bacterium | reverse complement strand
GCTGAATAAGGCTACTGCGCCGCCAAATTTTGTCTCTGCGGCACCCGATACGGCACCTGCTGCGGTTCCCGTTCCACCTTCGAACAATTACGTTTCTCGCTGCAAACTATGGTCGCTCGCTAAGATTTATTCGCGCTTCCTCTCCTTTGCCGAGCTGGAATCGCCACAAAGCAATTTTCTGCACAAGCGATCGCGCGGAGTTTAGGTCGTGCTACTTGCAGTGTCAATTTATATCTTCTATCTTATATAAGACTCGGCATATTAAGGTCTGCCCACGGTTTCGTACGCGTTTCTGGATTTGGTATGCGGTTCTGTGTTGAAATTCGGATTGGCGGTCGATTTAGGGGGGGGCATACAATCCAGTTGCCGAAAATTCCAGCTAGCATTTTCAAAATTTATCGGTCATAACCAAACGTAAAATAAAAGCAAAAGGAATTATTCGTGCCGCTGACAATTAGTCCACTCTATCAACAAATTAAAACGCTGCTTTTGGAAAACTTGAAAGCGGCGATTTGGAAACCGGGCGAGCCTATCCCCAGCGAAATGGAGTTGGCCGCGCGCTTCAGGGTGAGCCAAGGTACCGTGCGCAAAGCAATTGACGCTTTAACGGCAGAAAACCTACTCATAAGGCGCCAAGGTAAAGGTACTTTTGTCGCTACGCATCACGAGGCGAGGGCGCAGTTTCGTTTTCTGCGACTTGTGCCAGATCAAGGTGTTCCCCATTACCCTGAAAATCGGATTCTAGAAGTGAAATCGGTAAAAGCACCTTCGGATGTCGCATTGGCTTTGGGTTTACGTTCTGGCGCTGCGACAATATTCTTGCGGCGGGTTCAGTCGTTTGCGGGTGTTCCAACTATTCTTGACGAGTTGTGGTTGCCCGGTACAATTTTTAAGGGTTTGACCTACGAACGCTTGGTAGCCTATAAAGGGCCAATGTATGGCTTATTTGAAACAGAATTCTCCACACACATGATTCGCGCCACCGAAAAGATCCGCGCAGTTTGTGCGGATCGTGCGACGGCAGAGCTTTTGGAAATAAAAGTGGGTGCTCCGTTGATGAGCGTTGAGCGAATTTCATTTACTTTTGGTGATAAGCCTGTGGAGCTGCGTCGTGGGCTATACTCGACCGATGCGCATCATTACCAAAATGAATTAACGTAGCGCTTACAGGGATTAGATTAAATTTTTCTTGCTTTTAAAACACAGATTGTTATTTTCTGGTTAAACTAGTCAGGTTAAACTTCAAACCGTGTGATAGCTTGATTTGTCATTTAAGTGGTAACGCGGTTGAGTTAATTTTCAAGATAATAGCGGAGGAGTTCTTATGCCTGAAGTAGGAAAACGTAAGCCGCAGTTTGGTGTAATGCGGTTGATTGACGCGACGGGGTACAGATTGCCTCTTGCTGGGTTTGTGTCAATATTGCACAGGGCGAGTGGCATGTTGATGTTCATTTTGCTCCCCTTTGTTCTATATCTCTTAGAAAAAAGTCTTACGTCTGAAGATACTTTTTCTGCCTTAAAATCACTCGCTTCCCTCTGGTTCATCAAGTTAGTTATCCTCGCGCTTAGCTGGGCCTATTTGCATCATTTTTGTGCTGGAATTCGTCATTTGCTGATGGATTTTCATATTGGTCTTGACAAGGATTCCGGACGAAAATCGGCTGTAGGCGTTTTGGCTGTGAGCTTAACGTTGGCTGCTCTAGTGGCTTTAAAACTTTTCGGGGTGTTCTGATGACGACGAATAATGTTGGCGCGAAGCGCCTCGTAGTCGGTGCAAATTATGGCTTGCGCGATTGGTTAGCGCAGCGCGTCACTGCAATTGTGATGGCAACTTACACCGTTATCCTGTTGGTGCTTTTTCTGAGTGCTGGCAACTTTAGCTACGAAGCTTGGGCAGGTATTTTTGCCCGTCAGTGGTTTAAGTTGGCCACTTTCACGGTCATCGTTGCCTTGCTATATCACGCTTGGGTTGGTATGCGCGACATTTGGATGGACTATGTGACGCATTCAGTCATCCTTCGTTTATTTTTTCAGGTAGCCACTATCCTGTGGTTGATCGCCTGCGCCGGCTATGCGGCACAAATTTTGTGGAGAGTTTAATCGTGGCTGCAATCAAATCTGCCATTCCTTCTCGTCGTTTTGATGCAGTCATCGTTGGTGCAGGTGGCTCTGGTATGCGTGCTTCATTACAACTCGCGGAAGCGGGCTTGAATGTCGCAGTACTCTCAAAAGTCTTTCCAACACGCTCGCACACTGTCGCTGCGCAAGGTGGTATTGGAGCATCTCTAGGAAATATGTCTGAAGACAATTGGTTTTGGCACATGTTCGACACCGTAAAAGGTGGAGATTACTTGGGTGACCAAGACGCAATCGAATTCATGTGCCGCGAAGCACCGAAAGTTGTCTATGAGCTTGAGCACTTCGGTATGCCATTTGACCGAAATGCCGATGGCACTATTTACCAAAGACCATTCGGTGGACACACGGCCAATTTTGGTGAAAAGCCAGTGCAACGCGCCTGTGCCGCTGCAGATCGCACGGGACACGCGCTTTTGCATACTTTGTATCAGCGCAATGTTCGCGCGCGCACGCATTTCTATGTTGAGTGGATGGCGATCGATCTCATTCGCGATGCCGAGGGTGATGTTTTGGGCGTGGTTGCCATGGAAATGGAAACTGGCGACGTGATGATGCTTGAGGCGAAAACTACTATTTTTGCTACTGGCGGTGCAGGGCGCATTTGGGCGGCTTCTACTAACGCGTTTATTAATACTGGCGACGGTATGGGTATGGCAGCGCGCGCAGGTTTGCCGCTGGAAGACATGGAATTTTGGCAGTTTCACCCCACTGGTGTGGCAGGTGCGGGCGTACTGATTACCGAAGGTGTTCGCGGTGAAGGCGGTATCTTGGTGAATAGTCAAGGTGAACGATTTATGGAGCGCTACGCGCCAACGCTGAAAGACTTGGCGCCACGCGATTTTGTATCTCGCTCCATGGATCAAGAAATTAAAGAAGGGCGGGGTTGTGGTCCAAACAAAGATCACGTGATGCTTGATTTGCGGCATATTGGCGCAGACACGATTCAAAAGCGATTGCCTTCGATTTTAGAAATTGCGCACAAATTCGCTAACGTCGATGCGACTAAGGAACCTATCCCAGTTGTACCAACTATTCATTATCAAATGGGCGGTATCCCAACCAATATTCATGGTCAAGTTGTTGCGCCTAAAAATGGTGGCAGCGAAGTCGTAAATGGATTGTATGCGATTGGTGAGTGCGCTTGCGTCTCTGTGCATGGTGCAAACCGATTGGGGACAAATTCGCTGCTTGATTTATTGGTTTTTGGTCGCGCAGCCGGTAACCATGTCGTCGCTAGTAATTTAAAAGGACGCAGCAATAAAGATTTACCAAGCGATGCAGCCGATCTTGCGTTATCTCGTTTGGCGAAATTGGAGTCGAGTACGGGCACAGAGCGCGTGCAAGATGTCGCTGGCGCAATTCGCAGCACAATGCAGCAGTACTGCGGTGTGTTTAGGACTGACGAATTATTGCAGACGGGCTTTAACAAAATTATGGAATTGGATGAGCGGCGCAAGCATGTTTCATTCAAAGACAAGTCAAAAGTATTTAATACGGCTCGCGTTGAGGCACTGGAATTAGACAATTTGATTGAAACTGCGAAAGCCACCATTACGTCTGCAAACGCACGTAAAGAATCTCGTGGCGCGCATGCGCATCGTGATTATGAGAAACGGGACGACGAAAATTGGATGAAACACACTCTGTGGTTTTCCGAAGGAAATCGTTTGGAATACAAAGCGGTTGTCACGAAACCATTGACGGTCGAAACATTCAAGCCCAAAGCACGTACATTCTAAAGAGAACTTGACATGACACGCACATTGAAATTCGAAATCTATCGTTACGATCCCGATAAAGATGCCAAGCCCTACATGCAGAAACTGTCGGTCGAATTACAAGATACCGACAAAATGTTACTCGATGCGCTGCAAAGAATAAAATCCGACGTTGATGATTCACTGGCATTGCGTCGTTCCTGCCGCGAAGGTGTTTGTGGCTCTGATGCGATGAATATCAACGGGAAAAATGGTTTAGCTTGCACGACCAATCTGAATGAGTTGAGTGAGCCTATCGTTTTACGTCCGTTGCCTGGACTACCCGTTATTCGTGATCTTATTGTCGATATGACGCAGTTCTTCAAGCAGTATCACTCCATCAAGCCGTTCTTGATTAACGACTCTATTCCGCCTGAGAAAGAGCGTTTACAAAGCCCGACTGAGCGAGAGGAGTTGGATGGCCTGTATGAATGTATTTTGTGCGCATGTTGCTCGACATCCTGCCCATCGTTTTGGTGGAATCCGGACAAATTCGTTGGTCCCGCTGGGCTTTTGCAGGCATATCGTTTTATCGCCGATTCTCGCGATCAGGCGACTGGCGCGCGTTTAGATAATTTGGAAGATCCATATCGCCTGTTCCGATGCCATACGATTATGAATTGCGTCGATGTTTGTCCTAAAGGATTGAATCCAACCCGTGCAATTGGCAAGATCAAAGAGCTTATGGTTCGCCGTGCAGTTTAAAAAATCTTCTTGGATTTTTCGCGTAATAAATTTTTGTAATTTGGCAGCATGTCGCATGACTAACAATAGCGCCGGTATCGTGCAAAGCATCGTAAAAGTGCGAGGTTGCCGTTGAATGCCCATCAAGCAGACCCATTAAACAGGGCCAGACTTCGGTGGCGTGCTCGCCGCGGTTTGCTTGAAAACGATTTGATTCTGACTCGTTTTCTTGACGCCCATGAAATGTTAATGTCAGACGATGAAGTCGATGCGTTTAGTCGATTGATGGATCTATCTGACAACCATCTCATGGATTTATTGATGGCGAAGAAAAAGTTGGAAGGCGAATTGGCGCAGGAGCATGTCCAATCGTTGCTTTTGCGGTTGCAGCAAGCTTGAAACGCGATACCGATTCATTTGATTTTTTGATCAACGATTCATCCCTCTCTCAAAGGAAGAGCTATGACTAATTCTGAAGTAAAAGCCACGCTATCTTTTTCAGATGGTTCAGCATCATTAGAAATGCCAATTTACAAGGGCTCAGTTGGACCAGACGTGATCGATATTCGTAAGTTGTATGCGAACACGGGGATGTTTACCTACGATCCAGGCTTTATGTCGACGGCTGCTTGCAATTCATCAATTACGTACATTGATGGAGATAAAGGCGAACTTCTCTATCGTGGCTACCCAATCGAGCAATTAGCTGTAAATGGCGGCGATTTCTTGGAAACATGCTTCTTGCTTTTGAACGGTGAATTACCAAATGCCGCAGAAAAACAAAAGTTTGTCGATACCGTGACGATGCACACGATGGTGCATGAGCAAATGCAGTTTTTCTTCCGTGGTTTCCGTCGTGATGCTCATCCAATGTCTGTTTTGGTTGGGACGGTCGGCGCTCTCGCTTCCTTTTACCATGATTCGCTCGATATCAACGATCCCGTTCATCGTGAAGTGTCGGCAATTCGTTTAATCGCCAAGATGCCAACCTTGGTGGCAATGGCCTATAAGTACTCGATCGGACAACCTTTTATCTACCCTCGCAATGATTTGTCATACAGCGCAAATTTCATGTACATGATGTTTTCAACCCCATGCGCACCGTATAAAACGAATGAAGTGTTGGTTCGCGCGCTTGATCGTATTCTGATTTTGCATGCGGATCACGAACAAAATGCGTCAACGTCCACTGTGCGTTTGGCTGGCTCTTCTGGTGCAAATCCGTTTGCTTGTATCGCGGCTGGTATTGCTTGTTTGTGGGGCCCCGCACATGGCGGCGCAAATGAAGCTGCTTTGAGTATGCTTGAAGAGATTGGTAGCGTTGACAATATTCCTGAATTTATTAAACAGGTAAAAGATAAGAACTCAGGTGTCAAGTTAATGGGTTTTGGTCATCGTGTTTACAAAAATTACGATCCACGCGCGAAACTGATGCGCGAAACTTGTTATGAAGTTTTGCAAGAGCTTGGTTTGCAAGATGATCCATTGTTTAAATTGGCAATGGCTTTGGAAAAAATTGCGTTGGAAGATGAGTACTTTGTTTCTCGTAAGTTGTATCCGAATGTCGACTTTTATTCTGGCATTGTTCAACGCGCACTCGGCATTCCAACGGCGTTATTCACAGGCATATTTGCTTTAGCACGTACTGTTGGTTGGATCGCGCAATGGAAAGAAATGATTTCTGATCCAGAACAAAAAATTGGTCGTCCACGTCAATTGTTCGTTGGTTCGCCAAAACGCGATGTGCCGCCAATTTCCCAGAGATAATAGGCAAAACACGAAAAGGCGAGTCATTATGGCTCGCTTTTTTTTGTTAAGTTGAGTATGCTTTAATATGATGTTGGTAAAGATTGGTAACACGAACGTAGTTCTAACCGGATGTTCAGTTAGTCTGTTTTTTAGACGCAATTAAGTGGTCCAACCAGCCCTTCCTCCCACATACTGATGTGCGATCCGCTAACCGGTCAGGCCGTGTCGCGGAAGGTTTGATTAACCCGCTAATCTCGCGAAGCGCGAAGAAAGGTGAGCAAAATGATGCAACAATTCAATGCCAGTTCCTACCTATTTGGCGGCAACGCTCCGTACGTAGAAGAACTTTATGAGACTTACCTCAACAACCCTGGCGCAGTGCCCGAAAATTGGCGCGCTTACTTTGATGCCATGCAGCATGTGCCTGCAGTCGATGGCTCAGCCAAACCCGATGTTGCCCACGCGCCTGTAATCGCATCGTTCGCAGAGCGCGCAAAACAAGGGCCTATTCGTACTGTTCATGCAACCGCCGATGCGGAAATGGGACGTAAGCGAGTCGCCGCGCAACAGTTAATCGCGGCTTACCGTTACATGGGAAGCCATTGGGCAAATCTGGATCCCTTGCAGCGCCAAGAGCGTCGCGAAATTCCTGAATTGGAGCCAAGCTTTTACGGTTTCACCGATGCCGACATGGACATCCAATTCAACATCAGTAATACCTATTTTGGTTCGGAAACGGCCTCGTTGCGCGATTTGCTGAACTCGCTGCGCGATACATATTGCCGGTCAATCGGTGCCGAATTTATGTACATCAGCGACCCGAAAGAAAAACGCTGGTTGCAAGAAAAACTCGAATCCATTCGTTCTACACCGAGCTTCACGGTAGAAAAGAAGAAGCATATTTTGGATCGCTTGACGGCTGCAGAAGGTTTGGAGCGTTATCTGCATACTCGTTATGTTGGACAAAAACGTTTCTCGCTCGAAGGCGGCGAAAGTTTTATTGCCTCAATCGACGAAACGATCCAACGCGCGGGTGAACGTGGCGTTGAAGAAATCGTTATCGGCATGGCGCATCGCGGTCGATTAAATGTCTTGGTCAACACCTTGGGTAAGATGCCGCAAGATTTGTTTGCTGAGTTTGAAGGTAAGCACGGGGACGATCTTCCTGCAGGCGACGTGAAGTACCACCAAGGTTTCTCTTCCGATATTTCAACTCCGGGCGGACCAGTCCATCTGTCACTGGCATTTAACCCATCGCATTTGGAAATCGTAAATCCCGTGGTCGAGGGTTCCGTTAAAGCACGGATGGATAGACGCGGCGATAAAGACGGCTCCCAAGTGTTACCGATTTTAGTGCATGGAGATGCGGCGTTTGCTGGTCAAGGTGTGGTAATGGAAACGCTGAACTTAGCCCAGACACGTGGCTATGGCACTGGTGGTACCGTACATATCGTGATCAATAATCAAATTGGTTTTACTACTTCAGATCCACGCGATTCACGGTCAACCTTGTATTGCTCCGATGTCGTAAAAATGATTGAGGCGCCCGTCTTACATGTGAACGCCGATGACCCGGAAGCGGTCGTGTTGGCGACACAAATCGCGCTTGACTATCGCCTTGAATTCAAGAAAGACGTTGTGGTTGACATCATTTGCTACCGCAAGTTGGGTCACAATGAACAAGATACGCCTGCATTAACGCAACCGTTAATGTACAAAAAAATTGCGCAGCATCCAGGTACCAGAAAAATGTATGCAGATAAGTTGGTTGCACAAGGTGCAATCCCTGCTGATGGTGGCGAGCAAATGGTCAAGGCGTTCCGCGATGCGATGGATGCGGGAAAACACACGCATGATCCAGTTATTTCTAATTTTAAGAATAAGTATGCAGTTGATTGGATTCCATTTCTGAATCGGAAATGGACTGATGCGGCAGACACTGCCGTGCCCATTACGGAATTAAAGCGTTTGGCCGAGCGTATTACAACCATTCCGGCTGATTTTAAGCCCCATAGCTTGGTTGAAAAGGTATTGGCTGATCGCGCAGCGATGGGCCGTGGCGAGATGAATCTCGATTGGGGTATGGGCGAACATTTAGCCTACGCCAGTCTCGTCTCTTCTGGTTATGCCGTACGCTTAACTGGGCAAGATGCTGGGCGTGGAACCTTTGTGCACCGCCATGCTGTATTGCACGACCAAAAACGTGAACGTTGGGATGCTGGGACTTATATTCCGCTACAAAATATTTCGGAAAAACAAGCACCGTATCTGGTCATTGATTCAGTCTTATCCGAGGAGGCTGTGCTTGCATTCGAGTATGGTTATTCGACTGCTGAGCCCAACACGCTCACCATTTGGGAAGCGCAGTTCGGCGATTTCGCAAACGGCGCTCAAGTTGTGATTGATCAATTCATCAGTTCGGGCGAAGTGAAATGGGGACGCGCTTCTGGTTTGGTCATGATGTTGCCTCACGGTTACGAGGGACAAGGGCCGGAACATTCTTCAGCAAGACCGGAACGTTTCTTGCAACTTTGTGCGGACAACAACATGCAAGTCGTGCAGCCAACCTCTGCATCGCAAATTTTCCATCTTTTACGCCGTCAGATGATTCGGATGTTCCGCAAGCCTTTAGTCATCATGACGCCAAAGTCTTTGCTGCGCAATAAAGACGCTGGTTCGCCTTTGTCAGATTTGGCGAAAGGTAGCTTCCATACTGTCATCGGCGAAGTTGATGAGAAGATCGATCCGAAAAAAGTTAAACGGGTTGTCGCTTGTTCAGGCAAGGTTTACTACGATTTGGTCAATGCAAGAAAAGAACGTGCGCAAACAGATACAGCCATTATTCGTGTCGAGCAGTTGTATCCGTTCCCACACAAGACATTTGCCGCCGAGTTGAAGAAGTTTCCGAACTTGGCAGAACTCGTGTGGGCACAAGACGAGCCGCAGAATCAGGGACCTTGGTTTCAAATCCAACACAACATTTTTGAAGCATTGGAAGATGGGCAAAAACTGGCTTATGCCGGTCGTCCTGCGAGCGCTTCGCCCGCTGTTGGCTATTACGACAAGCACTACGCCCAGCAGAAAGCATTGTTGGATACTGCATTCTCAAAACTCAAAGGCTACGTCTTAACAAAATAATGACTACAACGCGGTGCAAATGACCGCGTGGCTCGATCAAACGAATAGGAGAAAAACATGGCAATTATCGAAGTAAAAGTACCGCAACTATCAGAGTCAGTAGCAGAAGCAACCTTGCTTGTCTGGCATAAAAAAGTAGGGCAGGCCGTGGCTAGAGATGAAAATTTAGTCGATGTAGAAACAGATAAGGTTGTATTGGAATTACCTGCGCCAGGTGCTGGTGTCATTACTCAAATTATTAAAGGTGATGGCACCACCGTGGTCGCGGGTGAGATTATCGCCATGCTTGATACAGAAGCGGCTGCGGGGGCGTCGGCACCTGCCGCCAGCCCTGCGCCTGCGCCTGCGCCAGTGGTAGAAGCTGCCGCGGCTAAGTCGTCGGCCGGTATCGCCATGCCAGCAGCGGCAAAAATTTTAGCTGAGAATAATCTCTCCACAAGCGCAGTGGATGGCACTGGTAAAGATGGAAGAGTGACCAAAGGCGATGCCTTGTCGGCAGTAGCCGGTAAAGTGGCCGCACCGGTCGTCGCACCAATGACGAGTGCGCCTGCCAAAGCGGCGCTTCAACAAGTGGCCGCGCCAACGAGTCTCGACCTCGGTGATCGTCCTGAAGAGCGCGTTCCCATGAGCAGGTTGCGTGCGCGTATTGCCGAGCGCCTTGTGCAATCACAGTCTACTAATGCGATTCTGACCACGTTTAACGAAGTCAATATGGCGCCAGTCATGGATTTGCGCAATAAGTACAAAGACAAGTTCGAGAAAGAACACGGCGTTAAATTAGGCTTCATGTCATTTTTCGTCAAAGCCGCCGTTGCCGCATTAAAGAAATATCCGATCATTAACGCATCCGTTGACGGTAACGACATTGTCTATCACGGCTATTTTGATATCGGTATCGCAGTTGGGTCACCGCGCGGTTTGGTTGTGCCAATTTTGCGTAATGCGGATCAAATGTCGATTGCCGATATCGAAAAGAAAATCGGCGAATTTGGCGCCAAGGCCAAAGACGGAAAATTGACTCTAGAAGATTTAACTGGCGGTACTTTTTCGATATCGAATGGCGGCACTTTCGGCTCCATGCTGTCAACGCCGATTATTAATCCACCGCAATCCGCGATTTTGGGCGTACACGCTACGAAAGATCGCGCAGTCGTTGAGAATGGTCAAATCGTGATTCGGCCTATGAACTATTTGGCGATGTCCTACGACCATAGAATCATCGACGGTCGCGAAGCTGTCTTAGGTTTGGTTGCGATGAAAGATGCTTTAGAAGACCCAGCGCGTTTGTTATTGGACTTGTAAAGTACTCTGACCATGAACCTCGCCGACGAAATAAAACGCTTGCACGACTTGCATCAAAGTGGTGCTTTATCTGATGCAGAATTCGCGCAAGCGAAAGCAAAACTGTTGGCGATGGACGCGGCAGAAGCCGCTCCTTTTCAGTCAAATCGCGCAAATAGCAGCATTGCAAATAACGATGATCTGAACCAATTAAACCATTTTCGACGATCAAAAAACGATCAATGGCTGGGCGGTATTTGCGGCGGGCTTGGGCGTTCTACAGGTTTAGAATCTTGGATTTGGCGACTGATTTTCGTTTTATTTAGCTTTTATTTTGGCGTTGGCGTGGTGCTATATATTCTCGCCTGGATTTTCGTACCAGAAGAAGAGTGATTCGCGGTAAGGTCGCCTAGGCAGACGCGATCAAAATGACTATTTTTAATTGAAACTAAATATTTTCTCAATGAAGTCTGTGCATTTCTTCTTTAAACGCGCAGTTTTCGCGGCGATTTCAATTTTTTGCAATGCGCCGCACTCATTTGAAATAAGGAACAACTCATGAGCAAACAATTTGACGTGGTCGTCATTGGTGGTGGCCCTGGTGGTTATATTGCGGCTATTCGCGCTGCGCAACTAGGTTTCAATACAGCCTGCATCGATGCGTGGACGAACGAAAAAGGTGGCCCAGCGCTAGGTGGCACGTGTACCAATGTCGGCTGTATTCCATCGAAAGCTTTGTTGCAATCGTCGGAACATTTTGAACATGCTGGTCATGCTTTTGCTGACCATGGCATTGAAGTCAAAGGACTGACTCTAGATGTTGCGAAAATGTTGTCAAGAAAAAATACCATCGTGAAACAAAATAATGACGGCATCGTCTTTTTGTTCAAAAAGAATAAAGTCACCTTTTTTCACGGACATGGCGCCTTTGAGCAAGCCTCAAATGGTAACTACGAAATCAAAGTCACTGGCAAGAATGAAGAGATCCTTTCTGCGAAGCACGTGATTGTCGCGACAGGTTCAAATGCGCGTGCTCTACCTGGTGCTGCTTTTGACGAACAACTGATCTTGTCGAACGATGGCGCGCTGACTATACCCGCCGTGCCAAAGCGACTAGGTGTGATTGGCGCTGGTGTAATTGGACTAGAGATGGGAAGTGTCTGGCGTCGTTGCGGGGCAGAAGTGACTGTTCTCGAAGCGTTGCCGACCTTCTTGGGCGCGGTCGATGAACAAATCGCCAAAGAGGCGCATAAGCTTTTTGTCAAACAAGGATTGGCGATCAATCTAGGCGTGAAAATTGGCGAGATCGTGAAGGGAGCCAATGAAGTAACGGTCAATTACGTCGATTCCGCTGGTGCTGAGCACAAGGCGGTATTTGATAAGCTGATTATTTCCATTGGCCGCACACCAAACACAAATGGTTTGAATGCGGCGGGCGTTGGTTTGCAATTAGACGAGCGTGGCTTTATTGTTGTTGATGCCGATTGCAAAACCAATTTGCCGAACGTTTGGGCCGTGGGCGACGTCGTGCGTGGGCCGATGCTTGCGCACAAAGCCGAAGAAGAGGGCGTCGCCGTTGCGGAACGTATTGCTGGGCAACATGGCCATGTGAACTTCAATACGATTCCTTGGGTCATTTATACATCACCTGAAATTGCATGGGTGGGGCGCACCGAACAACAACTCAAAGCAGACGGTGTGGCTTACAAAGCAGGAACTTTCCCGTTTATGGCAAATGGTCGCGCTAGAGCGCTTGGCGACACGTCAGGCATGGTCAAGTTTTTGGCCGACGCAACAACCGATGAGATACTGGGTGTGCATATCGTGGGTCCAATGGCATCAGAATTGATTGCTGAAGCGGTTGTGGCTATGGAGTTCCGCGCGTCATCGGAAGATATCGCTCGAATTTGCCACGCCCATCCCTCGCTCTCAGAAGCGACAAAAGAAGCCGCTTTGGCGGTTGATAAGCGCTCGTTAAATTTTTAAGAGTGCTTTTGTAAAGGCCACCTTTGGTTCTCCAAAGGTGGTGTTTCTACCCAGTGTCTTCTCCTCCTCTTTTTGGCCCGCCGCATGAACGTTTCCGAATTTTATGAAGATGCGTTGTCAAAGCGTGGTTTTCAAGCCGATGATGCCCAACGACGCGCTGTCGACCGCCTGCAAGTGGCGTATGAGGAATGGGTCTTATATAAGTCAAAACGCGCGAATCGACTGACCCGCCTAATAACTCGCCCAGAAGTGCCTCGTGGTGTGTATCTATGGGGCGGGGTGGGGCGGGGCAAATCGTTTCTCATGGATAGCTTTTACTCGGTGGTCCCTTTGATTAGGAAGACGCGCATCCATTTTCATGAGTTCATGCGCGCTGTGCACCGCCAACTTGATGAATTGAAAGGCGTAGCTGACCCCTTAGACGAAGTTGCCCGCCTCGTTGCTAAAAAATACCGTTTGATTTGTTTTGACGAGTTCCACGTATCCGATGTGGCAGATGCGATGCTGCTGTATAACTTATTGAACGCACTTTTTGAACATGGTGTTTCTTTCATCATGACATCAAACTACGAGCCCGACACGCTCTATCCAGACGGCTTGCATCGTGATCGTATGTTGCCTACGATTGCGCTGCTAAAAGAAAAACTCGATGTGCTCAATGTGGATTCGGGAAATGATTATCGCAAGCGCGCTCTAGAGCAAGTCGACGCTTACCTCATGCCGCTTTCGGCAAATACGGATCAACGCCTACGTGAGGCTTTTATGCGCATTGCTGAAACCAAGGATGAGGACCCACGAGTCAATATCGAAGGGCGTGACTTACGTGCATTAAGACGGGCGGGCGGCGTTATTTGGTTTGATTTTCATACTTTATGCGGCGGTCCGCGTTCGCAGAATGATTATTTGGAAATTGCCAGCCGCTTCCATACCGTCATACTTTCTTCCGTGCCGGAAATGTCGCTCGCAATGTCATCAGAAGCGCGACGATTTACTTGGCTTATTGACGTTTTTTACGATAATAAAGTGAAGCTCATCATGTCGGCTGCGGTGGCACCAGAGTTGCTGTATACAAAAGGTACCTTGGCTAACGAATTTCACCGCACCGTCTCGCGTATTATTGAGATGCAATCTAAAGAATACATGGACTTGGGGCGACGTAATATGGCGGATGCCATCGTCTAAATATGGCAAATATCAACGAGTCAGCGGATGAGCAATGCTTTGCTGCACAATTGAATGAGTGACGGAAGTATGCAAGCAATACGAAAACCTGTTGTTGGGCTTATCGCTGCATTTAAGCTGGCAGTGATCATGTGTCTGACGATGTCGGCAAGTTTGGCCGCAGATGCAACACAAGAAGTCATGACCACCGAGCAAATTAACGCCATCATGGCTGATTTTGAACAAAAATACCCAGCAGGAAGTATTGACTCTGTTCCTATGGTGGAAAATTTGATTTCTGCTGCGACCAAAACGAAGGCCGATCTTCAGACTTGGTTCTTACAATCTGAAAAAGATTGCTATAAAAATTTTTTCGTCACCGATTGCTTAAACAAGCTTAGAACGACGCGGACAAAACACAACATTACCATTCAAAGAATTCTGGTCGAGGCCAAAGCTTACCAACGCCAGTTACGGATCGAACAATTGGATGAAGAGCTGCGTCTTAAGCAGGAAAAAGCAAAAAAATAGGGAGTATGTGCAAAATACCCCCATTTTGCGCAATATTCTAATGTGCTATAAAAAATTACTGCACGTAGTATCAAATTTAAAGTGAACTATGCGGCGAGTTATTTCGTGCCGAATAGCCGGTCCCCTGCGTCGCCCAGACCAGGTACGATGTAACCGTGTTCATTGAGTCGTTCATCAACGGAAGCGGTAATGATGGGTACATCAGGGTGGGCAGCGTTCATCACTTTAATACCCTCTGGTGCTGCTAACAGGCAAACAAACTTAATACTCACAGCGCCACGCATTTTTAATCGCGTGATCGCTGCGGCGGCAGAATTGCCAGTTGCTAACATCGGATCAACCACGATCACCAAACGATCGGCAATATCTTCCGGTACTTTGAAATAGTACTCAACAGGTTCAAGCGTTGCGGGGTCACGGTATAGGCCGATGTGCCCAACACGCGCATTGGGTAGCAAGTCCAGCATGCCATCCAAAATACCATTGCCCGCACGTAGCACGGAGATCACGCAAAGTTTTTTCCCAGCGATGGTTGGTGCAGCTATTTTTGCAATCGGCGTTTCGATTTCCACGTTCTCTAGCGGCAAATCGCGGGTCACTTCGTAAGCCAACATTTGGCTAATTTCACGCAGCAGGCGTCGGAAATTGTCTGTCGGCGTGTCTTTGCTGCGCATTAAGCTGAGTTTGTGCTGCATCAGTGGATGTCTGATTTCGGTGACTAATTCTGACAAGGTTTTCTCCTCAATTATGTGCATTTGTGCGGTCGCTTATTTTACGTTGCCTAGCGCTGAAATGCGAATGTCGCCTTACCCTTTACGTGAAATATCCTCTCAAGCTCTGTATTGCACGTGCCATTGATCAGAAATAAGGGTTGTTTACCTAGTTAATCTGGCGATGCTTAGTTTTTGAGCGCGGGATAATTCATGTTAGGAAAATCCCTATTGAATCAATCCAAAAGGATTGGTGTGCGATATGGGATTAAAACAACCGGAGTGCAAGATGGACGCGAATCAAAGCTTACTCAATCGACTATCAATGGGCGCTTACGCCCTAGACCCTCGCCTTGAAGCGGTGGATGAGCTGCGAGCGGATGAGACGGAAAATGCGACCCATACCCGTATCGACATTAAAGGGATACGCGAAGCCATTGCGCGAGTAGAGGCGGAGGCGCGTGCGACGGTGGCAGCAGAAAATCGTGTACAAGTCGAAACCCGCGCAAGAAATTTGGCAGAAGAGCGTGCAGAAACCGATGTAAAAGCGGCGCAAATTGCACAACAAAAGATAGAACTCGAACAGGCCGCTATTCTTAGTGGGAAGTTGCGCCTCGAAGCAGAGCAACAATCCAATGCCGCAAGTGAAGCGCGTATTGCAGTGAATAGCCGTGAAGCGATTGAGTTTCAAGAGCGCGCCTTAATTGAGGCAAAAGCCAGAGAGCAAGCGGAAGAACGCTTAAAACTTGAGCAAGAAGCAAAGAAGCGGGCGCAAGAACAACTTGATATCAATAGCGAGATCAGTCAGCAAGCAAGACTTTCTGCAGAAAAATTAGCGGAAGAAAATCAAAAGGCACGACTTTGGGCGGCAGAGCGCGCTGCGGCTGCCAATGCTGCTAAACAGCAAGCCCAAGAGCGTGCCCGTTCAGAGGCAAAAATAGCAGAGCTGGCGCGCGAGCGTGAGCGAAGCGAAAAAGAAGCCAAAGAGACGGCAGAACGGCTTGCTAGAGTGCGCCAACATGCGCAAGAAATGAGTCGCGAACGTGATCAAGCAGAAGCCTTGGCGTTAGAGTTTGCAATTAACCGTGCCCCGGTTGAGGTGAGGGCAAGAGAAGACGCGTTAGCGCGTGTCGCCCTTGAACAAAACTATGAGGCAATTGCGCAAGCCCGCGCCGATTCCGAAAAACGCGCAGCGCATGCCATTCAAAGCCGCATTCAAGCTGAAGAAGAATTACGTCTAGCCGCCTTAAAACGTGAGCAAGCGGAAAAACTTGCTGCAGCCACAGCAATCGCACGTAAGGAAGCGGAAGACCAAATTCGCGTTGCGACAGAAGCGCGCATTATCGCAGAGCGTGAACTGCAATCTCGTGCACTGACGCGCATCGAAACAGAGCAACAAGCCGATATCCAGGCCCGCAAGCGTTTAGAAGCAGAATCGCAGGCCATTGCGGAGGCAGAAAATCGCCGCCGCGCTGACGAAGAGGCAATAGCCATGGCAAAGCAACGTCGCGCGGAAGAAAAGCGCGCAGCCGACTTAGCCTCAGAGCGCATTGAGGTCGAACGACAAGCTGTTGAACTCGCGCAATCTCATGCCAACGCGGAGCAACAAGCCCTGATGACCTTGCAATTGCAACGTGATCTTGCGCAAAAGGCTAATACTGCTGCTGAAATGAAAGCAAAGCGTTTGGCTGAATTGTCGGAGGCAGAACAGCGCCGTCTTGAAACCGAAGAATCAGCGATCTTGGCGGCAAATAGAAAAATCGCCGCAGAAAAAGAGAAAACCGACGAAGCGGCAGCGCGGAAAAATGCAGATGAGGCCCATGCTGAGTTGCTTCGCTTACAGCAAGAGGCGGATGTGGCGGCGCGTACAGCGCAAGAAACGCAATGTATTGCTGAAAAATTGGCCTTGGAGTGCAGCGTCGAGCAAATTCGGCTCCAGCAATCCTTGGCGGAAACCGCCGTACAAAAACAGCAAGACGAACAGCGTTTGCTTGAAGTACAACGCGAACGACGCGAAAACGAACAGCGCGCGCTCGCGCTTTTGCAAGAGAAACTTGTTGCAGAGCAAAAGCGCGCTGCATCAATTTCCGATGTTTTGCGTGCTACAGAACACAAAATCAAAAATGAAGAAGCTGCGCAAGAAGAGGCAGAAAAGCGCTTAAAAGCAGAAGAAGAGCTACAAATCGCTGCAAATGAAAGGCGTTTGGCAGAATATCAAACACGTTTGGCATTGGATGAAATTGCTGTAAGCGAAACTATTGCAACCGAACAACTGCAGATGCAAACAGAACTTCGGCGCAAGCAAGCAACAATTAGCTTATTGAAAGCGCGCCAAGCACTTGAACTTACCAAAGCCGAGCAACTCAAGTTAGAGAGCGAGCGTGAAGCAGCGCAAGAAAACCAAAAGCGCTTAGAGGCAGAAAAAAACGCAGCAAAAGAAGCGATAGAAAAGGCAGAGGCTGATCGTGAAGTCGCTGCCCTGATTGCCAAACGTTTAGAAGAAGAGCAAGCAGCAAAAGAAGCGCGCCAAGCCATGCTAATGGCGGAGCGCATTCGGCTTGAAAAAATGAGCGAGCATTCTGCATTGCAGCGTGCAACAACTGAAATTGCCCAATCAAAAGCAGCAGAGGCGGCGGAGCTGCAACGTCTTTCTCAACTCCGTGTTGAAGAGGAGCAGCAGTGCCTTCAAGTCGTGCAAGAAAAATTAGCGGCTGAGGCACAGTTACTTGAAGAACAGCGGGCAAAAAAAGAACTGGAACAGCAGCAGGCCGAAATGGCACGCGCAAATGCAGAGGCAGAGCGGGCTTTGCGTTGCGCAGAAGAGGAAAAACTCCTAGCGGAAAAAAGATTGCATGATGCATCGCTAGAGAAGGCGCAGGCGGAACAAGACGCAGCAAGAGAAATGCGCAATAAGGCACTGGTTCTCGCAGAGCTTGCTGAAGTAGAAAAATCAAAAGCGCAGTCAGAGCAGGAATGTGCAAAAGCTATGCAAGAAGTCGTCCTTGTAGAGCAAGAGAAACTCACAGCGCAACGGCTGGCACTCGACGCAGAGCAAAAAAAGCTTGCTGCGGAAAAAGCAGCGGAGATCCAGCTTAAGCAAAGATTAGCGCTTGAAGAACAACTTGCGCAGCTCGCCGTTGAGAAGTTACAAGCGGAAGAGCAGGCTCATCTTGATCAGCAGGCGAAGTTGACACTTGAAAGTGAATTGCTTAATGACATAAAAGCGTTCGCGGAAGTGCAATATCAAGCCCATGTGATTGCGGCTCGCAAGAAAGAAAAATTAGCCGAGCTGGCTGAAGTGTCGCGCAATCGCTTAGAAATTGATGCGGAACATCTCAAGCTTGCCGAGGAAAAACAGCTTGTTGAAGCCGCTTTATTACGTGAGGTAGCCGAAGCACGTGACGCAGAGCAATTGGCATTGCGGTATGTGAGTGCGAATCAATTCGCTGCGCAAGAAAATAGGCGCTTAATCGAAATGAACTTGTGCGCCGAACAAGATTTACACCAAGAAATTGCTGCCCAATTGGAAGCGACAAGTTTGCTCGCACAAATGACGCAAGAAAGACTGCGCCAAGAGCAAGAATTAGTGGTTTGGCAAAATGAGCGATTGACGCAAGAAAAGACACATCTAGAAAAGATTGAACAAGCGAAAATTGCTGAGCAAGCTGCCGTCGCTGAATTAGCACAGCTACAAATAGCGGAAGATGAGAAACGCGAATTAGCCTTGCAAGCGCAAGAACAGGCAGCATCCACAAAAGCACTACTCGAGCAACACAATGTAGCTGAGAGAGAAATGCATGCTGCAATTACCAAAGAAAATTTGGTGAAGCAGGAAGCAATCAGTGCAAGCGAAGAGAGGCGCCAGCTTGCGACAGTCGCTACCGCTGCCGAAGAGGAACGCTTGGCTTTAGAGCGGCAATTAAGTGACGAACTGAACAAAAAAATTGCCTACGAGACGCAGGAAAAACGCGTCTTGCAACAACGTTTAGACGTCGAACAGCAACTAGCTGAAGTGGCAAGACAGCGCGCTGAGCAAGAGGCGCAGATACTGCAGCATCGCGAGGCACAACAAGCATCGGAACTGAATCTATTGGAACAATCGCGCGAACATGCAGCGGCACAAAAGAATGCAAGCGAAGCCATCGCCGCGAAACAGCGCGACATGGCCGAACTTAATCGCTTGGAAACCGAAAGAGCGGCTTTAGAGGAAAAAGCGCTCGCGCTTGTTCAAGACAAATTATTGGCTGAGAAAGCGGCC
>JAIETO010000313.1 GCA_019745005.1 Burkholderiaceae bacterium | reverse complement strand
TTTTTCAATTTAAAAGTCACCGTAACTGATTTATGTAAGTGCTTGATTTTTATAAAAACGCTGTTCAAAGTTAAAAGAATATCGACATCCGTAGTATTTCGAACCTAACGATAGGTAGTGTTCGGCAAATAAAGGCCTTAGTTGACTTGAAAAAACTACCGAGATTGAAATAGATGCGCGCTCCACGCCGGAATCTGCCGATACGCAACGTGCAACCCAGCAGAAAAACTGGCAAAGTTAAATCCTTGTTGACGCAAGCACTGCTTCAGGCTTGCCTGACTAAACAAACTTATATGACCATTTCTTGGAGATGCATACCACCATGTCAGCGGCTTCTCTTGGCTAATTTCTCCATCAGACAGAAGAGTTGAAAAAAGAATGATGGCATCAGGTTTAACTAGTTTTTGCAGATCTGCAAACAAGGCATCAACATTGGGAACATGTTCAAAAACCTCAAAAGCAGTGATAAGATCAAATTTTCCCAATTCGACGACATTTAAATCTGGGTTCGTAAATGGATCATAGGAATATGAATCCCAAGACCTCGCCTTTAAGGCTCCGCTAAGCAGACCCGATCCGCCACCGTAATCAAGGTGGCGTATTTTTGCCGAGCCAAAGGTTTTATGGAGCATATCAGCGTTAGCGAGTGGGCGAATAGACCTGTAATCAGGGTCGATCAATTCGTAGGCCTCGTCATAAATATGCTCTTCAAATTGTTTGACGTTCCAAGCGGCGATTTCTGGGGCAAAGCAAAACCAGCATGAGGCACATAAAAAATATTGAATTTTCACTCCGCTAGGAGGCAAATAAAACCCCCTAGCTTCTTCACAAGACTTGTTAAAATCAACGGAATCGAGGTATGCGGTTTTAGATTTGCATACTGGACAGAAAACCGTGTCAGGCAATGAACAAAGCTCGATGCGACCTATTTTTGGTTCACTCGGTGACTTTTTAAATAATTGCAATAATCTACTAAACATTGACATAGAAGAACAATAAAATAGATGTAAAAATCGCTCGTCACTTTTTTTGCGGATGTCGCCATTATGCAAGACAGTTCCGCTATTTGCCCAAATGTTTGGAGCTCAAATGCCTTTTTTGTTGATACTGATTGCACTATTGTCGATGGTAATAGTGAAGTTGATTTTCGAATTGAAGAAAAACAGGCAATTTCCTGTTTTGCCACAGGAGAACCCCAATTCGGTTAGTACTGTGCCAAAAATTTCCATTGATATCTACGTGCCACCACCATTTCGCTTGATTCAATCGCGTCATGGCACCATGATAGTCAACACAAACGATAGGTATATGGGGCGGGCGATCATTGAATATGGTGAATGCTGTGAACCTGAGATAAAGCTTATTACTCAATTTTTGTCGGTTCGACCGGGCACTGTTTTAGAAATTGGAACAAATATTGGCACCCATACCATACCAATCGCAAAGACATTGAAAGTCATACGCAAAGAAATGGTTGTGTTCGAACCGCAACCTGTCATTTTTCAGAATTTATGCGCAAATTTGACCTTGAACGGTCTAACAAACGTACGAGCGTGGCCTTGGGCATGTGCAAATTATGACGGAGTAGTGCACTTCACAACACCAGACTATCGCGCTGAAGGTAATTTTGGTGGAGTCTCGATGCAAAGTGGAGACCTAATGACAGGTACACAGGTGCCTTGCGTCAAACTTGATAACGTAGCGAATTTGAACACAGTCGGATTTATGAAAGTTGATGTTGAGGGATTTGAGTTACAGGTGCTGCAGGGAGCGGAAAAATTGATTTCAGATTCGCGCCCTGTGATTTATGTTGAGAACGATAGGCCAGAAAACTCTGAGTCACTAATTGAATGGTTATGGGCGCATCAATACCAACTTTGGTGGCATTTACCTCCTTTATTTAGCGCAGAGAATTTTTTCAAAAATAGCAAAAATATTTATGGTGATATCGTTTCTATAAATATGCTTTGCATACCGCGAGAACTCAATTACCCGGTACGCGAATTGGAAGAAGTTTTGACCAACGTCCACCCATTACAGAACACCATTTAAAGTATGTGAGGTTGCATTGTCGATTTTGTTTACCACTTTCAAGAAGTGCGCTAAAGTGAACTTCAAATTTTGTGCATTAACAACAAAAAATAAAGCTAAAGCAACGAAGCCACTTTGGTCTGAGCGTTAAAATTTACGACAAAATAACTATGACTTTATTAAACTGGTTTGACGGCAACGCGGCTCATGCATTTGGTATTGAGTTGGCGCAGGTATTAATTGAGAGGACTCCAGTTGATACAGCAATTAGTAACAAAATTCTTTCGAAAAAACATGAATCGATGTTAAATAAACTCGAGCAACTAATTGTTAAATTTAAAGCGGAAAACTCACTTAACGTCTACAAAAAAGCGAAGTTGGCAAATGCGTTTAAGTGGGCATTGCGAGAGAAATCCTACGACGAAGATTACATCAATCAAGTAACAAACTGGATAGTCTTAAAACTCTGACTCCCCTCTCACTCATAAAATTAACGCACAATGTTAACTTGGTTAAAAGGAATTTTTGCTCCGAAAGAAGCAAATTTAAACAAATCTTCAATCACATCAAATAATTCGGTCGTCGCGCCAAACAAGCCAACATTGTTCTCCAACCGAGAACGCGCCGATAATGCGCTGAAGGTGGGTAATTTGCATGAAGCAGAACGATACTTTAAGGCTGCGTTAGATGAAAACCCGAACGATATTGGTACCTGCATCTTGCTTGCATATACATTATGCGAACAAGGCAAGAATGATGAAGCGTCCGTAATTCTTGAAAAAGCACTCTATCTTGATAGTGCAAATGTTGATGCTCTGCACATGCTAGGATCCATTAAATTTGCAGAGAGTGAGCTTAACAACGCCATTAGTATATTCAAGCAAATTTTAAATCTAGACCCGTATTTTAGTCAGGCATACCTTGACCTGAGTTATGCGCTCTTACGAGCGGATAAAATTGATCAATCTATAGAAATTATCCAAAATGGCATTCTAAAGCTACCGGAAATTGCCGAACTACATGAAACATTAGGGAATTTATTTTCCTCACAGGGACAAAACGAGGCAGCACTAGAATCTTTCTATAAGGCCATAACACTTAAGCCAGAACGTCCTGAAACATATTACAACCTTGGTATAGCACTTCAAGCAGCCAAGCGCAGCCTTGAAGCTCTAGAAAGTTACGACCAAGCCTTACGTTATAACCCAGAATATTTGCTGGCACTACTAAATCGCGGTTTGGTTTTACAAGCTTTGGGGAGGCAGGCGGAGGCTCTCGCAAGCTATGACAAAGCATTGCAAATCAATTCAAATTTTGTGGATGCATTGAACAATCGCGGCACCGTGTTACGTGAAATGCATCGCAATGAGGAGGCGGAAACAAGTTACCAAGCAGCGCTAAAGATCGACCCAGAGTCTACCGAAACACTTAATAATCTTGGCTCGCTCTATGAAGCGCTTCACAGAGAATCTGATGCGCTAGCTTGCTATGATCAAGCACTGAAAGTCAACCCCGTCCTTACAGAGGTACTTAACAATAAGGCCAATATTTTATTGAGAAAAAGTCAGTATTTGGACGCACTTTTTTATTATGAAAAAATTCTTGCAATAGATTCGACCTACGAAAATGCTCTCTCAAATAAGGCGTTTACTTTACAGTTACTTCATCGCTACGACGAATCGCTCGTTTGCTACGAAAAAGTATTAAATATCCATCCCTCTAACGCTGTAGTTCTGAATAATACCGCGCTGGTTTTGCACGAACTTCTAAGAAATACGGAAGCACTTGCATTTTGCGATCGAGCACTCGCAATTGAACCTAGGTATGCGGACGCTTTAAACAACCGGGGCATAATCCTGCATGAACTAAACAGATCAAATGAGGCACTGGATGCCTTAAATGCTGCAATAGAACTTTCCCCATCTCAAGCGGACACGCTTTTTAATCGAGCCAACATTCTGCAGAGTCTTTCTCGCCATAAGGAAGCAATACAAGATTTCGAAATTGCTGTCCGTATCCAACCAGAGTTTGCAAAGGCACAGTTCAACCAAAGTCTAAGCCAACTCGCGATAGGAAATTTTCAAGATGGATTGCGGCAATATGAGTGGCGTTGGATGTGTTCGCCAGGTATCGAATTAAAGCGTAATTTCTCTCAGCCGTTGTGGTTGGGAAAAATGCTTCTCGACAAAAAAACGATTCTGATTTATGCAGAACAAGGTTTGGGTGACACAATACAGTTTAGCCGATACGCTGAACAACTTTGCGCAATGGGTGCAAAAGTATTGCTTGAAGTGCAGGCACCACTCAAATCTCTAATGCGGCACCTCAATGGTGTACACGAGATATTCGAAACTGGAGAACAACTACCAAATTTCGATGTTCAATGTCCTTTGCTGAGCCTCCCGCTAGCGTTTTCAACTGCCATTGATTCAATCCCAACGAAAAGCAGCTACTTAAAATGCGATGATAAAGCAATAAAAATATGGACGAGTAGACTTGCAAATATTCACACATCTCACCCTAGAATTGGCGTGGTTTGGTCTGGGAATGTGCATCATAAAAATGATAAAAATCGCTCAATTATGTTTGCTGATTTTTGCCAAATTTTCAACTCGCGGTATCAATTTTTTAGTCTGCAAAAAGAGTTGAAAAGCTCGGACGTCGAGCTCGTTCTGGCACAAAAAAATTTACACCATTTTGGTGATGAATTATCCGATTTTGAGCAAACGGCAGCGTTAATAGCACAATTGGATCTAGTAATTTCAGTTGATACTTCCGTTGCTCACCTCGCCGCCGCGATGGGCAAGCCAGTGTGGTTACTTTTACCCTTAAATGCGGACTGGAGATGGTTGGAGAATCGCAGCGATAGCCCTTGGTATTCCTCGATGACATTGTTTCGGCAATCCCTATCGCGAGATTGGCAGGGCGTACTCAGCATTATTGCGCAAAGGTTAGAGCACAATGAATGGTGAAATAAAAAAGCAATTCATAAAAAGTAAGCTTTTCAACCTCATGCGCTAAATTGCCACGTCAAAGACGTTTATTTTAAAAAATGAATCTTGGAAAGCTCTGATTAAGTGTAGCGAGCGGTCAAAGTTTGAATCGAGAAGCGCACCTGGTCGACTGTGCAGCGAGCGCAGTAGCCGGTGTCGCAGGTACAGAATTTGGTCGCGCAGTAACTTAATCAAAGCTTCCCTCGGGCTGATTCGCACAAAAAAATTAGTCTCGTAATCTGACCGTAAACGCCGCCTTGTTCAGATGCAAAAACGATACGCTTCTGTGTTCTAGTCACATGGATTTTGACCATCGTTATGATCGAAAGCAAGCAACTCCGTGCAAAAATCCCCAATCGCTAAGTCACGGCATTCAAAAAATGTGTTCCACTAGGCAATAGCTCGTACTTCGTCTCCCTCGTGCACACTCAGTAATAGAAAATTTTCCTCAAAATGCGCGAAGTGATGCTAAGGTACGAATAAAAAATAAGCGTTTGTCATGGTGCATTGATTTACTCATGGCAAAGCGCAAAACAAAAATAAGACAAAGTACATCAGGCGAAGGCGCACATCATGCGCCGTGATGACAAATGGACACAAATGGAGGAGACGACACCATGAGAATTTTGCTTGCCGAAGACGATAGCGTGCTGGCTGATGGCCTGACGCGCTCCTTGCGTCAGTCAGGGTACGCGACAGACTGCGTGAATAATGGGCAGGATGCCGATACCGCGATTTCCACCCAAGAATTTGATCTGCTTATTTTGGATTTGGGTCTGCCCAAACTCAGCGGCTTGGAAGTGCTGCGCCGGCTGCGCGCACGGAATTCACGCTTACCCGTATTGATACTCACTGCCGCTGACTCCGTAGAGCAACGTGTCAAAGGTTTAGATCTTGGTGCTGACGACTATATGGCGAAACCCTTCGCCCTTTCTGAATTAGAAGCTCGCGTGCGTGCCTTGACGCGACGTGGCGCGGGCGGCGGTGCAACCGTGATTAAGCATGGGCCGCTCAATTTCGATCAGGTTGGCCGCATTGCATACATCAATGAGCACATGCTCGATCTCTCTGCACGCGAGCTTAATTTGCTAGAGATTTTGCTACAACGAACAGGGCGTTTGGTGTCAAAAGAACAGTTGGTGGATCATCTCTGCGAATGGGGCGAAGAAGTCAGCAATAACGCGATTGAAGTGTATATCCACCGCTTACGCAAAAAAATTGAGGTCGATGGCGTACGCATTGCGACTGTGCGCGGTTTGGGATATTGCCTAGAAAAATTTGTTACCACGACCACACCATCGTCAGCCGCAGAAACCAAGGCCAGTGAACCATCAAACTTCGACAACAGGATGTAATGTCCGTCGCGCCGCCATCAGGAACTTCCAGCCCAATGCCGGTCAGCGCACCGGTAAATAGCTCCGCGCACGCGCATGTGCCGGAAAAAATTCAACGCTCCTTATTTGGCGAGATTCTTGATTGGATGTTGGCGCCACTTTTACTGCTTTGGCCAATCAGTATCGCTGTCACGTATATCGTTGCGAAATCGATTGCCAATCAGCCCTTTGACCGCGCATTGGAAGATCGCGTTTTAATCTTGGCGCAGCAAATCAAAATGCAAGAGGGGCACGTATCAACCATCTTAGATGAGCCAGCACGCGCCATTTTGCGCGCAGACGACTTGGATAATATCTATTTTCAAATTAAAAATACCCAAGGCGCATTGATTGATGGTGACAAAGACCTCCCTCTTCCCAGTGAGGAAGAGCGGCCCAACATAGGTGCCATCGCTTTTCGTAATGAGCGTTTGCGGGGAAATGATGTCAGGGTTGCGTTCGGTATCGTCGGCATTTCCCGCAATAGTAGTGCAGGCCAATCAAAACGGGAAAAAAAGTCGGCTGAGACCGAACAAGTTTTGATACAGGTTGCAGAAACTTTAGAAAAAAGATCGCTGCTCGCGAACGAAATTATTAAGGGAGTGATCTTGCCGCAATTTATTATTTTGCCCGTTGCCCTCGCCCTGGTTTGGTTGGCGCTCAGTCGCGGCCTCTCACCGCTGGCAGAACTGCAACAACGAATACGGGCGCGCAGGCCCGATGATCTGAGCCCAATTGACTCGCATCAAGTGCCGGAAGAAATATCGCCCTTAGTCCGATCCTTAAACGATATGTTGGCGCGCTTATCGCAAACTATTTCGATCCAAAAACGTTTTATCGCGGACGCCGCGCATCAAATGAAAACGCCGCTGGCCGGCATGCGCATGCAATCTGAGTTAGCACTGCGCCAAACCGACCATGAGGAAATCCATCGTTCACTAGTCCAATTAGCCAAGAGTTCGGAAGCCGCCACACGGCTGATTAATCAACTTTTAACCTTGGCACGCGCAGAAAACCAAACCCCCATCGCGCAGGTCACGGAACAAATTGAACTATCGGAGTTGGCAAAATCCACTGTTGAAGATTGGATTCCCGCCTCGTTTATGCACGGCATTGATCTGGGTTTTGAGCAAACTGATGAGCCACTTTTTATTTTCGGCACGCCGCTCATGTTGCGGGAATTGCTGAGTAATTTAATCGACAACGCAATACGGTACACGCCAAAAGGGAAAAGCGTTACCGTACGCACTGCAATTAATCACAATCAGCAATTAGCCATCATCGAAGTTGAAGATAATGGCCCTGGTATCGCCGCGAATGAGCGCGACAATGTGTTTAACCGGTTTTACCGCATCCTTGGCAGCAATGTTTCTGGTAGCGGATTGGGGCTTGCCATCGTGCGCGAGATTGCGCAACAACATCACGCACGCATAGAGATTTTTGATAATCCCCATGCGCAAAATCCGAAATGGCCAGGTTGCCTCTTTAGAGTCTCATTCCACCTCAATCCTTACGAAGAGATTGAAGCATAAACGCTGAGGACTATCTTCCATGAACGATGAGCAATTCGCCCCCACTCAAACTGTCCAAGCTGCAGAACCGGCTGCATCGGCTTTACCTCTATTCACTTCCCACGCGTTTTGGTTACGTCACCGTAAATTAACCTATGCGCTTTTGGGCGCGTGGTTCTTATCAACATTTGGTGTGCTGTTTTTTGCACGTGAGCTATCAACTTGGGTGGTTTTTGGCTGGCCTTTTTCTGTCTACATGGCGGCGCAAGGTCTAACACTTTTCTACGTTGCACTGCTTGGCCTATTTGCCTACTTTGCCGGTGATATTGAACGTGACCAAACCCACGCAGAACAAAAGCTTTTGAACACGATGTTTACCCCCGCCGACATCAAACCCAATGAAAATAAGGGCAGTGATAGCAACGCAAGCCAAACTACGCATCAAATAAGCACACCATAACATGGCACAAAAAAGTTTTGCACGTCGACTGGGGCGTTACTACACCATCTACACCGTCCTGTTTCTTGGCTTCCTGCTCTGCTTGGCCGTTTTGGAAAAGGAAGGTGTACCGCGCGCATGGATAGGATATCTGTTCATGTTTGCAACCATCATTTTGTATGCTGGCATCGGCCTCTTGAGCCACACGTCCGACATTAGTGAATACTACGTGGCGGGCCGGCGCGTTCCCGCTGTGTTCAACGGTATGGCGACAGCCGCAGATTGGATGTCAGCGGCGAGCTTTTTGAGTTTGGCTGGCGGCTTGTATCTACAAGGTTTCGACGGCTTTGCCTACATCATCGGCTGGACTGGCGGTTTTTGCTTAGTCGGATTACTCATCGCGCCCTACATACGAAAATTTGGTCAGTACAGCATTGCAGATTTTCTAGGCTCGCGTTACGCGGGGCAGCAAAGCAACCATACCGTGCGGATTCTTGCCGTCATTGCTACCGTGATTATTTCCTTCACCTATGTGGTGGCACAAATTTACGGCGTGGGGTTGATCGCCTCGCGGTTTACCGGTGTTGACTTTTCCATTGGCATTTTCCTTGGCCTCGCCAGCATTTTGGTTTGTTCTTTTTTAGGTGGAATGCGCGCCGTGACGTGGACGCAAGTGGCGCAGTACATCGTGATCTTAATTGCCTACATGATTCCTGTGACGTGGCTGTCAATCAAGCACACGCAAATGCCGATTCCGCAAATTGCTTACGGTGCCGTGCTGCCGCAGTTAGCTGCAAAAGAAAAGCAGCTCCAGCAGGACCCCAAAGAACAACAGGTTCGGCAAATTTATACGCAAAGTGCCAACGAATACCAGCAAAAAATTCTGCGCTTGCCAGAGTCTTTGCTTGAGGGGCGTGAGGTCTTACAAAGTTCACTGGACGAACTTAAAACGGGCAATGGTTCGCTCATCGAAATCAAGGCTGCGAGCAAAGTATTGGCGAGTTACCCAACGTCTCCTGCAGAGGCCCAAGCACGCTGGAACGATAGGAGAACGCAGCTTTTATCACGTGCCGAAGCGCCGAATAGCAACTTCACTCCCTACGCGTCGAAAGACGGCAAAGACTCGGACGCGAAACGAAATAATTTCATGGCACTCGTGCTATGCCTGATGATGGGCACCGCCGCGCTACCGCATGTTTTGATACGTTACTACACCACACCCTCGGTTCGAGAAAGCCGCAATTCCGTATTTTGGTCTTTGTTTTTTATTATGCTGCTGTACATCACTATTCCCGCCTTGGCGGTACTGGTGAAATACGATATTTACACATCCTTGGTAGGCACCGATTTTTCACAGCTCCCCTCTTGGGTGACGTATTGGGCAAACCTTGATAAAAACAATCCCTTGGTCAGCATTACTGACATTAACAAAGATGGCATCGTTCAATTAGCGGAAATCGTGATCGATGGCGACATCGTCGTCCTCGCTACACCTGAAATAGCGGGACTGCCTTACGTGATTTCTGGGCTGGTTGCGGCAGGTGGGCTCGCGGCAGCTCTCTCAACGGCTGACGGCTTATTGTTGACGATTTCCAACGCCCTCTCGCACGACATTTACTACAAAATTGTTGATCGTGAAGCTTCCACCCAAAAGCGTGTGACGATTTCTAAATTGCTCCTGCTCGTGGTGGCGCTTTTCGCGGCTTATGTGGCGTCGTTAAAGCCCGCCGATATCTTGTCTTTAGTAGGTGCCGCCTTTTCCATTGCTGCCTCGACCTTGTTTCCTGCACTGGTTTTGGGCATTTTTTGGAAGCGTGCCAATCGTCAAGGCGCAATCGCCGGCATGTTGCTTGGTTTTGCCGTATGCGTTTTCTATATGGTGAATACCCACCCCATCTTTGGTGGCAGCGTAGCCAACCAATGGGGACATATTGCGGCGATTTCGGCTGGTGTGTTTGGCGTACCTGCGGGTATGTTAGCGATTGTGATAACGAGTCTACTGACGGCAGCGCCAGACGATTATTCCAATGATTTTGTCGATTTCATCAGAAAGCCGTCGGAGTAGGAGAAACGCAACACGCTGCTGAGTCAATTCTAGCTTGCGTTAAAACAAACCAAGATTGCTTTGCTAAAAATTTTTTTGACGTTGGCACGCTTCTTGATATAGCCTGTTTTAACCCAGATTTTCCATTAGGCGCGCTTACAGCGCTATTTGTGAGCTGGTGGCGCATTTTCGGTCATTTTCGCTGCTCTTCGTTGCCAATAGTTCGCTATTGGCGCCTCAGTCGCAGCAAAACTACCTCGAAAAATGCATCCGCCATCGTCACAAATCCTAATGGAAAATCTGGGTTTAACAAGCAATTCAAGACGATTCCAAAGAATGAAAATCAAAGGAAACTTTGATTAAATGTAGCAAGCGGTCAAAGTTTGGATCGAGAAGCGCACCTGTACGAGCGTACAGCGAGCACGGTAGCCGGTGCTGTAGCGGGTATCGCAGAGTCAAAATTTGGTCGCGCTGTACTTAATCAGAGTTTCCTTAAAAAATACTCCACGCAACTTCGGGCTCACCCTTTGACGGAAAACTATGGCGAATTTTTTTAACGAAATGATCGCTGGGAACGTACCCATTTTGGATGCGAGCACTCTCAGTTCCTCCAGTAGTAAAGTGCGCGAGCACTATCGCGAATTTGCCAATTGGCTAGAGCAACAGCCTGCCGACACCATCGCGCGCAAACGCGCTGAAGCAGATTTGCTGTTTCGCCGCGTCGGCATTACCTTTGCTGTGTATGGTGATGATGCGGGCACGGAACGCTTAATTCCGTTTGACATCATCCCCCGCATCATTCCGGCAGCCGAATGGAGCACACTGCAAGCTGGCCTAGTGCAGCGCGTGCAAGCGCTGAACATGTTCATTCATGATATTTACCACGACCAAAACATCATCAAAGCGGGCGTGATACCTGCCGAGCAAATTTATAAAAACGCCCAGTATCGGCCGGAAATGCAGGGTATCTCCGTCGCCTCTGACATCTATGCCCACATTGCTGGGGTCGACATCGTGCGCGCTGGTGCGGGTGAGTTTTATGTGTTGGAAGACAATCTGCGTGTGCCGTCTGGCGTGTCGTATATGCTGGAAGACCGCAAGATGATGATGCGTTTGTTTCCTGAACTCTTCACCCGCAACAAAATCGCACCTGTCGATCATTATCCGGACATGTTGCTGGACAATTTGCGCTCGGTAGCCCCAATGGGAGTTGAAAACCCGACGATCGTCGTGATGACGCCCGGCATGCACAATTCGGCCTATTTCGAACATGCGTTTTTAGCGCAACAGATGGGTATCGAACTGGTGGAAGGACAAGACCTGTTCGTCAACGACAATACCGTGTTCATGCGCACGACGCGCGGCCCCAAGCGGGTAGACGTGATTTACCGACGCATTGATGATGACTTCCTCGACCCGTTAGCCTTCCGCCCCGACTCTTCACTTGGCGTGCCAGGTTTGCTTTCGGTTTACCGAGCAGGCCGGGTCACCTTGGCGAACGCTATTGGCACGGGGGTGGCCGACGACAAATCCATCTACCCGTTTGTGCCAGACATGATTAAGTTTTATCTGTCCGAAGAAGCGATTCTCAACAATGTGCCCACTTTCCAATGTCGCAAACCCGATGACTTGGCCTATACCCTCGCCCACTTGCCTGAGTTGGTGGTGAAAGAAGTGCACGGCGCGGGCGGCTACGGCATGTTGGTGGGCCCCGCATCGAGCAAGGCACAAATTGAAGATTTCCGCCAACGCCTGCTTGCTAAACCTGATGGCTACATTGCGCAACCGACGCTGGCCTTGTCCGCCTGCCCTACTTACGTAGAGCAAGGCATTGCGCCGCGCCATATAGATTTGCGCCCCTTCGTTCTTTCAGGCAAAACGATATCCATGGTGCCCGGCGGCTTAACCCGCGTTGCCTTGCAAGAGGGCTCTCTGGTGGTGAACTCTTCGCAAGGCGGCGGTACCAAAGATACGTGGATACTGGAAAAGTAAGCAGACAAAAACGGAATAAAGGAAAACCTTATGCTAAGCCGCACCGCTGATCACTTGTTCTGGATGGCTCGCTACACGGAACGTGCCGAAAATACTGCCCGTATGCTCGACGTGAGTATCCAAACGTCCATGTTGCCGCAATCAGCCGCAGACGCAGAAAATAGCTGGCGCGCCATGCTAGGCATCTCTGAATTACAGGCCGAATACGATCATAAATACGGCCTGCTGCACGCCAAGGACGTGCTCGATTTCATGGTGCGCGACCCAGATAACCCCTCCTCCATCGCAGCTTGCTTGACGCAAGCACGCGAGAACGCACGCGCGGTGCGCGGTACGCTAACAACGGAAGTGTGGGAAACGCAAAACTCGAACTGGATAGACATGCAAAAGCGCCTCAGCTCGGGCTTATTAGAGCGTGATCCTAGCCAGTTTTTTGAGTGGGTGAAGTACCGCTCGCACCTTTCACGCGGTGTGACCGTGGGCACCATGCTTAAGGACGAAGCGGTGCACTTCATGCGTCTTGGCACCTTTTTAGAGCGTGCCGACAACACGGCGCGAATTCTGGACGTGAAATTTCATGGCGATAAACACTACCCGCCCAGCGCCGAGCTTTCACAACGCGATTTTTACTACTGGTCCGCGCTGCTGCGTTCGGTATCCGGCTTTGAAATTTATCGAAAAGTGTATCGTGATGTGATTACGCCAGAACGCGTAGCAGAACTCTTAATGCTGCGTAGCGATATGCCGCGCTCTTTGCTGGCTTGCATGGACGAAGTTGTGGCGAACTTGCGCGCAGTGCGCAATGATGTCTCGGCGAACACAGAACGATTTGCAGGCAGGCTGCATGCGGAACTGCAATTTGGCAGCATCGAAGATATTTTAGAGGCGGGTCTACACGACACCTTAACGCAGTTTCTGCAACGCATTTACGAACTAGGTAACCGCTTAAGTCGCGATTTTTTGGTACCGCTGGCGGCTTAATGCTGTTCAAGTGAGAAACCAGTTTTTTGGCAAGGAGTAAGCGGTACTTAACCCAGTAAATAGTCAAACTGCTTTATTAACTGGCGGAAAAGGCATATTAAATTTCAAAAAAGTGGCAGTATGTGAAAAAACCGCTATGTTCAGGTTGAATGTTGATGAAATTCCTTAGTAATAAAAAAGATCAAAACCTCTCAACACAGAGACACGGAGACACGGAGAAAAGCAAAAAGCCGTTGTTCTTTCTCTTCGTTTTTCCTCTGATCCTCTGTGTCTCTGTGTCTCTGTGTTGAATGGTTTGTTTTTCTTCGTAAAACGAACCTTTACTTTTATCAACATTCAATCTGAACATAGCCAAAAAGACCTTTAAAAAATCATCATTGTTTGACTTCTCGCTGCCGCTGCAGGTTTTGCATTGGCTCAACCTAGCTGAATACCTAAGTAGCCCATGCAACTCGCCATTCGACACGAAACCCACTACCGTTACAGCAGTCCATTTAACTATACGATTCAACAATTACGCCTGACCCCACGCACAGAATCGCAGCAGCGTATCTTGTCGTGGCAAGTCGACTTGCCAAGCTCCAGCCAAGCGTACACCGACGCCTACGGTAATTTTTCGCATATGCTGACCTTGAACATCCCACAAGATCACTTGAGCATCATCGCGCACGGGCATGTAGAAACGGTTTTTCCGTATCGAGGTCGCTTGTTCGATAATGGCCATGGCGCGCCGATGTCACCACAAATCTTTACCGCCTCGACAAGACTGACCGAACCCACGCCCGCCATCATTGCGTTTTGCCGACACCTATTGCCTAACCCACCTCAACACATCCACACGCACCATTTAATGACACTGGCTGAGCATGTTTTTGGTGCAGTCGCATACCAAAGCGGTGCAACCAACGTGGACAGCACCGCGCATGACGCCTTCGCGCTAGGCCAAGGCGTCTGCCAAGACCACGCCCATTTGTTTCTAGCCTGCTGCCACGCCAAAGGCATATCAGCTCGCTACGTCTCTGGCTATATCGACCCAGGCAACGGCAACCACGGCGCCAGCCACGCCTGGGTAGACGCCTGGGTGGACGACCCGGATTTCTCAGGCTGGATCAGCATCGACGTCACCCACAAGCGCCTCATGACCGACGCCTATTGCCGCCTAGCCATAGGCCGCGACTACGAATCCGCCGCGCCCATCCACGGCGTGCGCAGTGGCGGTGGTGAGGAACATTTGAGTGTGAGTGTTTGGGTGCAAGCTAGTTAAAACATATTGCCGGTTTTCGGCAACCAGCGATGCGGTAAAATTCAACTTTATTCTGCTGGAATTTCACAATGACATATTGCGTTGGCATGCGCCTAGATGCGGGCTTGGTTTTTCTTTCTGATTCTCGTACCAATGCGGGCGTTGATCAGGTGGGCACGTTTCGAAAGATGTATGTATTCGAAAACCCGGGTGACCGCATGATGGTGTTGATGACTGCGGGAAATTTGTCGATCTCGCAATCAATCCGTCAGCTTATTTCTGAACATGTAGGCGACGGCGGAAAAAGTATTTGGACGGCGACCAGCATGCACGAAGCCGCGCGCATTGTGGGTGATGCGGTGCGCACGGTGCATGCGCGTGATGCTTCTGCGTTGAAAGAATTTGGCATTGATTTCAATGTCAGTATGATTTTTGGTGGGCAAATTAAGGGTGAACGTTGTCGCTTGTTTCAGATTTATTCTGCAGGCAATTTCATCGAATCGCACAATGAGAATACCTATTTCCAAATCGGTGAAGCCAAATATGGAAAACCGATTCTAGACCGCGTGATCACGCCAGCCACACCATTAGATGAAGCCGCAAAATGTGCCTTGATATCCATGGATTCGACCTTGCGCTCTAACATTTCGGTGGGCTTGCCGCTTGATTTATTGGTGTACGAAACTGATCAATACGCCATTACGCATTTCGCCACTATCGATGAAAAAAATCAATATTTTCAGATGTTGCGCAACAATTGGGGCAAGCAACTTAAATCGGTATTTGAAGGTATCGCAGCACCCGTGTGGGATGCTGCGCCTGAGGTAGCAGACAATGTTTTATCGTCCACCAATATGCATAGCAAACCTGTGCGAGTCGATGTGCCCGCCAGCTTGACGGTGGCAAAAAAATCCACTCCACCCTTGCAAGCTTTGGCGCAGCAAGAAAATCAAGGCGCACAGCCTTAGAAAAAGCGCACCGCGCTTCAATATTTCACGCTGGAACAAACCAATCACAATCGGCTGCGTGGTCTTGCACCATGCCGATGGCTTGCATATAGGCATAAATGATGGTGGAACCAACAAATTTAAATCCACGTTTTTTCAAATCTTTAGAGATCGCGTCGGACAAAGGGGTCGTGATGATGCGTTCGCCATTGTTGTGCAATGGCTTGCCATTTACGTGCGCCCAAAGGTAAGCATCTAAGGTATTTCCTTCAGCGACCAAGCGTAGATATGCTTGCGCATTTGTAATAGTGGCGGCAATTTTTAAGCGATTACGCACGATGCCAGCGTTTCCCATCAAACTGGCGACTTTTTTGTCATCGTACTTTGCGATGCGCTTGGCATCCCAATCATCAAAAGCTAGGCGATACGCTTCGCGTTTATTGAGGATGGTTTCCCAACTTAACCCGGCCTGTGCACCTTCGAGATTAAGCATCTCAAATAATTTCATTTCATCGTGGCAGGGTTGCCCCCATTCGTGATCGTGATAATGCAAATACAAAGGATTGGCAGGATTCGCCCAAGCACAGCGCTTCGGTATCAGTTTTTTCGAGGTAGTCATGGCAGTTTGTTGCTCAAAAATAAGTTAGAGTTATAGTGCACTTTTTTAGAGATTAAAAATCGAGTGTGGTCATGCTAATTATGTTCACACATTGCTGAACAAGAAGAGTATCGGGCGCATCGCAAAAAGCAACAAGTCTCAACGCATATTGTGCTGATTTTATTGACAACATTTATAAATATGTCAACATTGAACTTGTTTCCGACATTTTGAGGTTTTTTATGAAAAAATTTTTGCCCTTGCTCTCATTGCCACTGTTATTGATCCTCGCTAGCTGCGGCGGTGGCGGCGGCAGCGCCGGTACATGCAATGGAAGTAGTTCTGTGTGCTTCCCAAGTAGCTCATCTAATAATCCACCAAGCACAACGACAACGCCGCCTCCCAGCACCACGGGTACAACACCGCCAGCGACCACGACACCCGCACCGATAGGCAAGCCCTCTGATTTTGCGAATATCTGCACACCGTCGTCCGAAAAATCTTGGGCGCGCGCGCATCTGGACGATGTTTATCTTTGGTACAACGAAATCATTAATGTTCCACCAGAAAATTACAGCACACCAGCTAGCTACTTCGATGCGCTGTTGGTGCGTTCGCGTGACCGTTTTAGTTTTACCTCAGATAAGAGCGAAATTGACGGCTTTTTTGAGGCAGGAGAAGACGTTGGCTATGGTTTGCGACTAGTGAACAGTTTTGGGACACTTCGCGTGGCATACGTGCAGCCTAATTCACCCGCCTCTGGGCAAAATATTCAACGTGGGGCGCAAATTATTGGCATTAACGGCGCATCCATTACGACGCTAAGTGCCGATACGCAAATCGCCGCCTTGTATCCAACGAAAGCGGGGGCAACCAATCGCTTTGATATTTTGGATGTAGGTGCTGCAGGGTCTCGTACGGTAACCCTAACGGCTGCAACTGTCGTGGGCGCGCCAGTCTTATCGAGTCAAGTCATCACGACGCCTGAGAATAAAAAAGTCGGCTACATCGTGTTCACTGATCACATCGCAACGGCAGAAGATCCGCTGATTGTTGCCGTGCGTCGGTTTTTAGCCATTGGTATCGATGAGTTGGTTATTGACGTGCGCTACAACGGCGGCGGGTACCTCTACATCGCCAACGATTTAGCATCGATGATAGGCGGCACCCGCGTGCAGAATCGTGTATTCGAGCGCTTGCAGTTTAACGACAAGCATCCAGAACAAACCAACGACCCATCCAACCGATTGCTGTTTACGACGATCGGGCGTGCTGGCCAGTTCTTACCACAGCTCAACTTGTCGCGCGTCTTTTTACTTACGACTAGCCGCACTTGCTCCGCCAGCGAATCGATCATCAATGGCTTATCACCGTTTATGCAAGTCATCACGGTAGGTGGCACAACTTGCGGCAAACCTTATGGGTTTCAGCAAACTGACAACTGCACGACAGCTTATTTCGCGAGCCGTTTTAGTGGAGTTAATGATTTGGGCCAAGGCGGTTACACCAATGGTTTCTCACCAACTTGTAGCGTTCCAGACGATTTAGATCATGCGTTGGGTGATACCGCCGAACGCCAACTCGCGTCGGCACTTTACTACGCAAAAAATGGCACATGTTCAGTAAGCAGTTTCGCGAAAGCACAAGGCTTGCGGGAAGAAATACGACTACCAGAACTAGACGCCAAGCGCCAACTTTGGCGGGAAAATCGCATCATCAAGTAAGCTATCTCCAAATAGCCTCGGGGCATTAAGCAGTGTGTGAGTTTCAATTCGGAACACCCTTGCTTCATGCCTTCGTTTTTCTTCCCTCAATTTGAGGCAAATTATTGCCTTCAAACAATCAATGCTGTAAGTTAGCGCTATCTCGGCTCGACAACTTTCCAGCATTAATTCACACGAACGTCACACTAGTTGCGACAAAGTGACATGGGGAAAAAACGGCAAAAATTTTGCCGCCGAACATATCGGACCGCGAATCATTATTCGCCATCGCCACTCTCATCTCGAAGAAAGTTTGAAAATGAATCTAAGGCAATTCTTTGGTATCGCCGTAACAGTATTCTTTGCCCTGTCAGCCAATGCGTCTTTCGCTCAACAGATCAAGCCCGGACAAGCGGCAGTAATGCAAAACCCTGATCTCAACGGAAAAGCTTTTAGCATTAATGATTACGCTGGAAAAACCGTTTTAGTCAGTTTCTTTACTTCTGGCTGCAATGTTTGCAGCCGAGATTTAAAGTTAATGCGCGAGTTTTACGTCAATAACAAAAACAAAAAGTTTGTTCTCTTGGCAGTAAGCTTGGATACCAGCAGAGACGATTTTTCGGAATACGTTCAACTAATTGAGTTATCGGTGCCAAAGGATCAGCATTTTCCGATTATTTGGCGCGCGGCACCCGGACACAACGATAACTTCGGCGCAATTACGCACAAACCGACGCATTTCGTCATTGATGCAAAGGGCAAACTGCAGATCAAGCGTGAGGGTACTTTTTTAGCGGAAGACTGGGATAAATTATGGGAAACCATCAGCGAGTGAGGCATAAAATTCGACTTAGACTTAATCTCCGCGTAGGGCAATTAAATTAACAATTTATTACGCTTTTCTTCTTTACAATCACCATCGGCGTGCTAACATAAAGACTCTTGTTTAAAAATTAATGGTTTGTTTGGTTCTGAAATTGCTTTTTTCGATCAACTCTATCAATAACAAGGTCTCAACATGGAAAAGCGTCGATTTCTCCAAAGCTGCGCTATTGCAGCCCTCTTCTCACCTATTGGCTATGCACTGAGCCAAACAAAGGCCGAAAGCAAACAATACAACTTGCAAGGCAAAGATTTAGAAGGAAAGAAAATCAATATTGCAGACATGAGTGACAAAGTGTTGCTGGTCAGTTTTTTTTCGCTCGAAAATCCAGCCGTGATGCGTGACTTGAAGTTGATGCGCGAGTTTTATGCGGGAAATATGACGCGCAAATATATGCAGTTGGCGGTTAGTGTCGATCAGAATCGGCACGAACTCGATACCTATAACGACATGGTGCTCAAATCCATACCAACCGAACAGCGTTTCCCCATCCTGCATCGATACGCTGCCGAGCATAAAGATAACTTCGGCAACATGCTAAAAATGCCGACGCACTTCGCTTTAGATAAAAATCATCAACTGATCTTTAAACGCGAAGGCATGTTTCGCGGCGAGGATTGGAATAATTTATGGGAAGCGATTGATGCTTAAAGCAAGCTCAGCGTGGCATTTCAACGCCACGCTTGGTTGACGATTTTTATTCCGCGCTACTGTACTTGGGTCTGATGTTCCGCACCAATGCGAGCGCGAATTGAGCCAATTTGATAGACCGTTTCGCCGGCTGCAGTCAA